>NZ_JCBAMT010000020.1:0-90318 GCF_059760445.1 Achromobacter sp. D7-1
CCATGACGGCGGGCGGGTTTACTGGACATGCAGGCGGCAACCCGCCAATTACATATTATCGATCATCACCTGGCCAAAGCCCGAGCACGACACCTGAGTCGCACCTTCGAGCAAGCGGGCGAAGTCGTACGTGACCTTCTTGGACAGGATGGATTTCTCCATGCTGGAGATGATCAGGTCGGCGGCTTCGGTCCAGCCCATGTGGCGCAGCATCATTTCGGCCGACAGGATTTCGGAACCGGGGTTCACATAGTCCTTGCCGGCGTACTTCGGCGCGGTGCCGTGGGTGGCTTCGAACATGGCGACCGAGTCGGACAGGTTGGCGCCCGGGGCGATGCCGATGCCGCCCACTTGCGCCGCCAGCGCGTCCGAGATGTAGTCGCCGTTCAGGTTCAGGGTGGCGATTACGTCGTACTCGGCCGGGCGCAGCAGGATCTGCTGCAGGAAGGCGTCGGCGATCACGTCCTTGACGATGATCTCGCGGCCCGTCTTCGGGTTCTTGAACTTGCACCACGGGCCGCCGTCGATCAGCGTGGCGCCGAATTCCTTCTGCAGCAGCGCGTAGCCCCAGTCGCGGAAGCCGCCTTCCGTGAACTTCATGATGTTGCCCTTGTGCACCAGGGTCAACGACGTGCGGTCATTGTCGATGACGTACTGCGCAGCCTTGCGCACCAGGCGCTCGGTGCCTTCGCGCGACACCGGCTTGATGCCGATGGACGAGGTGTTCGGGAAGCGGATCTTCTTCACGCCGAGCTTGGTCTGCAGGAACTGGATCAGTTCCTTGGCCTGCTCGCTTTCGGCCATGTATTCAATGCCGGCGTAGATGTCTTCCGAGTTCTCGCGGAAGATCACCATATTGGTCTTTTCGGGTTCGCGCACCGGCGAGGGCACGCCCTTGAAGTACGCCACCGGGCGCAGGCAGACGTACAGGTCCAGCTGCTGGCGCAGGGCCACGTTGAGCGAACGGATGCCGCCGCCCACGGGCGTGGTCAGCGGGCCCTTGATGGACACCACGTAATCCTTGACGACTTCCAGGGTCTCATCGGGCAGCCATACGTCCGGGCCGTAGACCTTGGTGGCCTTCTCGCCGGCATAGACTTCCATCCAGTGGATCTTGCGCTTGCCGCCATAGGCCTTCTGCACCGCCGCGTCGACGACCTTGATCATCACCGGGGTGATGTCGGCGCCCGTGCCGTCGCCTTCGATGTAGGGGACGATGGGCTGATCGGGCACATTCAGCGAGAAATCAGCATTGACCGTGATCTTCTGGCCGCCAGCGGGAACCTTGATATGTTGGTAGGACATGAATGCTCCATTTGCTCCGAGTGGTTTTTCTGCACGCGCCGGCATCGGGAAGTGTCCGTTCCGGCGGGGAAGATCGCCCACGGGAACCGCGCACTGGATGGCCGATAGCAACCAATTCTATATCGCAAAAAGGCCTGCGCGCCTGACGGGCCGCGCGCGGCGGTAAAATAATGCATCTCCAGCCCGAATTCCGCCCCCTCAGATGTTCAATCCTTCCCGCGACCAAGTCCGCGAATTCTTTATCGAAACTTGGCGCAAACACCGCGCTGCCGAAGTGCTGACGCCGCTCGAAGCCATCGCGCTGGACTGGATCATCGAGCATCCCGAGTACCACGGCGACCTGGAAAGCCCCGTGGCCATGACGGCCGAGTACTCGGTGGAAAAGGGCCGCACCAACCCCTTTCTGCACCTTTCCATGCATCTGGCCATCGCCGAGCAGCTGTCCATCGATCATCCGCCCGGGATCCGGAACGCCTACCAGCAACTGGTGGCGCGCAGCGACGCCCACCACGCGGCGCATGAAATCATGGAATGCCTGGGCCAGGTGGTCTGGGAAGCGCAGCGCCTGGGCACCCCGCTGGACAGCGACACCTACATCGATCTGATCCGCCAGCGCGCCAGCCGCTGAGCGCGGCGTCCGCCCAACGAAGAAAAGCCCTCGATCGAGGGCTTTCTTGTTTTCGGGACACGCCAGGACGGCTTACTTGCGCACGCCCAGGTCGCTCGGCTGCGCCGACAGCCATGCCGCCACGTTGGAGATGTCCTGGTCGGACAGCTGGGTGGCAAACGCGCCCATGATGGGGTTCTTGCGCACGTTGGCGGTGGCCGCGCTGCCGGAAGCGCCGCGCTTGTAGGCCTTCAGGGCGTGGACCAGGTAGTCCGCGTGCTGGCCGGCCAGGGTCGGGTAGGCCGGATCCACGGCCGTCTTGGCGTCCGCGCCATGGCAGGAAGCGCAATTGAATTTGTCGAAGACGGCCTTGCCGGCCGCCAGGTCCTGCGCCTGGGCGGCAACGCCCGTCATGGCCAGGGTCGCGCCCGCAAGGGCAAGCATGTAGCGATTCATGTGTTTGCCCCCTTACTTGAGATTCGAGTAGTACGCGGCCAGGTCGGCGATGTCCTGGTCGGACAGGCTGCCGGCGATGGCGTCCATCGTGGGATGGCTGCGCGCGCCTTTCTTGTACTCGTTGAGGGCGGTTTCGATGTACTTGGCGTTCTGCCCAGCGATCATCGGCACGTGGTACAGCTCGGGAAACGTCGCCTTGTAGCCTTCGATGCCGTGGCAACCGATGCACATGGAAACCTTGTCGCGGGCATTCTGGACATTACCGACCACTGCTGCGTCTGCAGCAACAGACTGGCCGGCGATCGCACAGGATGCCATCGCGGCCAACACGGATACCGTGTACTTCAGAGAGGTTCGCAACTTCATTGGAATGGCTCTTCTTGGTATGGCTAAGGACTAGGGCCTGCTCACACGAAAAGGCCCTCGGCAAACACGTTGCGGGTCGAACCCAAAGCAAAACCGCCTGATTGTACGATAATTGCTCAGGATTAATACCTTACGATGGTATTGATCACCGTCAAATCTCAGAAGCCATCAGACCATGTCCGCAGCCCAGTCCGCTACTTCCGCCTCGCCAGACCGCTTCGACGGGACCGACAGCTATGTCGCCACCGATGACCTGAAACTCGCCGTCAACGCCGCCCTCACCTTGCAGCGCCCGCTCCTGATCAAGGGCGAACCCGGCACCGGCAAGACCATGCTGGCCGAGGAAGTGGCGCGCGCGCTGGGGCGGCCGCTGCTGCAATGGCACATCAAGTCCACCACCAAAGCCCATCAGGGCCTGTACGAGTACGACGCGGTGTCGCGCCTGCGCGACTCGCAGCTGGGCGACGAAAAAGTCCGCGACATCCGCAACTACATCGTGCAGGGCACGCTGTGGCAGGCCTTCCAGTCGCCGGAGCCGGTAGTGCTGCTGATCGACGAGATCGACAAGGCCGACATCGAATTCCCCAACGACCTGCTGCGCGAGTTGGACCGTATGGAATTCCACGTGTACGAAACGCGCGAGACAATCTCGGCGCGGCATCGTCCACTGGTCATCATCACGTCCAACAACGAGAAAGACCTGCCTGACGCCTTCCTGCGCCGCTGCTTCTTCCACTACATCCGCTTCCCCGACCGCGAGACCATGCGCGACATCGTGGCCGTGCACTATCCGCACCTGAAGCAGGAAGTGCTGCGCGCCGCGCTGGACACTTTCTTCGCGCTGCGCGACGCGCCGGGCCTGAAGAAAAAACCGTCCACCTCCGAATTGCTGGACTGGCTGCGCCTGCTGCTGGCAGAAGGCTCGACCGCCGCCGAAATCGACGCGCACACAGCCACCGCCGTGCCGCTGATGGCCGGCGCGCTGCTCAAGAACGAGCAGGACGTGCACCTGCTGGAACGCCTGGCGGCCATGACGCGCGGCGGCCAGCGCCGCTGATCCGCCAGCAACCACCGGCGGCCCGCAAATGCTGATCGACTTCTTCTACCACCTCCGGGCGCACAAGCTGCCCGTCTCGGTCAAGGAATACCTGACCCTGGTGGACGCCCTGCGCCAGGACCTCATGGCGCCCACGCTGGACGAGTTCTACTTCCTGGCGCGCGCCACGCTGGTCAAGGACGAGGCGCTCTACGACCGCTACGACAAGGCCTTCGGCGCCTACTACAAAGGCATCGCGGCCGCCCTGCCCCCAGGCAAGGAAATCCCGCTGGACTGGCTCATCAAGCAGTTCGAGAAAAGCCTGACGCCGGAAGAAAAGGCAGCGATCGAAAAGCACGGCTGGGACAAGCTGATGGAGCTCTTCAAAGAGCGCCTGGAAGAACAGAAGGAGCGCCATGCCGGCGGCAGCAAATGGATCGGCACCGGCGGCACCTCGCCTTTCGGCAACGGCGGCTACCACCCCGAGGGCATCCGCGTGGGCGGCGATTCGGCCGGCAACCGCAGCGCGGTCAAGGTCTGGGACATGCGCCAGTTCAAGGACTACGACGATCAGGTCGAACTGGGCACGCGCAACTTCAAGGTGGCGCTGCGCCGCCTGCGGCGCTTCGCAAGGCAAGGCGCCGAAATGGAGCTGGACCTGGACGACACCATCGCCAGCACCGCGCGCAATGCCGGCCACCTGGACCTGCGCATGGTGCCGGAACGCCACAACACCGTGAAGGTGCTGATGCTGCTGGACGTGGGCGGCAGCATGGACGACCACATCGGACGCGTCGAGGAACTGTTTTCCGCGGCGCGCAGCGAGTTCCGCAACCTGGAGGTCTACTACTTCCACAACTGCCCGTACGAAAGCCTGTGGCAAAGCAACCGCCGACGCCAGAACGAGCGCTTCGATACCTGGGACGTGCTGCGCAAGTACAACCCCGACTGGCGCCTGATCATCGTCGGCGACG
This sequence comes from Achromobacter sp. D7-1, assembly GCF_059760445.1. Taxonomy (NCBI): domain Bacteria; kingdom Pseudomonadati; phylum Pseudomonadota; class Betaproteobacteria; order Burkholderiales; family Alcaligenaceae; genus Achromobacter; species Achromobacter sp. D7-1. Next base: position 4,745 of record NZ_JCBAMT010000020.1, read on the forward strand.
CCACCATGAGCCCCTACGAAATCCTGCAGCCGGGCGGCTCGGTAGAGCACTACAACAAGGAGCCCGGCGCCGAATGGATGCGCCGCCTGCTGGACGCCTGGCCCAAATCGGTCTGGCTCAATCCCGAGCCGACCGCCTCCTGGCAGTACCGCCAGTCGATCGCGCTGATGCGCGACATCATGCAGGGCCGCATGTATCCCGTGACGGTCGCCGGCCTGGAACAGGCCATGCGCGTGCTATCGAAGTAGGAAGGCCCGGCGGCGAGGGTTCAGCCGTCGACAGGCTGCTCAGGCGTATCCAGTGTCAGCTGATAAAACGCCAGGTCCAGCCAGCGCCCGAACTTGAAGCCGGCCTCGCGGATGGTGCCGGCATGCTTGAAGCCCAGCTTCTCGTGCAGGCGGATGCTGCCCTGGTTGCTCGCATCGATGCCGCCGACCAGCACGTGCACCTGATTGGCGCGTGCCCGCTGGATCAGCACCTGCATCAGCGCCTCGCCCAAACCCAGTCCGCGAAAGCGCCCGTCCACATACACGGAGTGTTCCACCGAGTACTTGAAGGCAGGCCAGGCGCGGAAGGTGCCGTAGCTGGCGAAGGCCATCAGCTCGCCGGCGGCGTTCTCGTACCCCACCACCGGGAAACCGCCCTGCTGCTTGGCCTGGAACCAGCCTTGCATCGCCTCGCGCGGCCGCGGCTTGTAGTCGTACAGCGCGGTGGAATTGACGATGGCTTCGTTGAGTATGGCCAGGATCTGGTCGGCATGACGTTCATGCGTGCAATCGACCAGGGTTGCGCCATCCGGCGCGCGGGTTTCGGCGTGCGTAGTCATGGCGCAAATTGTAGCGAGCCGCAGGGCCCTGCGGCTATTGGGTTGGCGGCCGCTCCAGGCAAAAAAAACCGGCGAAGCCGCCGGTTCAGGTAGGTGTTGCCGCTTCTGGCCACTCTCAGGCGGCGCGGCTCTCCGCAGATCGATTGGCGGCCGGTTCGCGGCGCAGGCCAGGACACTGACGCCAGGCAAGCTCGTCCGCATCCATGTCCAGATCGAACAGGTCGTTGGCGGCGGGCCAGGGATGGCTGCGAGCCGCCGCGCCTTCCATTTCCAGCACATGCCCGGCAAAGCCCCGTGGCGAGCCACCGCACTCCGCAAAATATCGTTGTGTGCTCAAGTCCACCACATAGGTGGTCATGTCATGGGTCAGTATGGCCACGAATTGGCCGTCATCACTGGCATAGGCGTACTGAAACTGTCCTTTGATCCCGTCGCCGCTCAAGGAGCTGCCGGTCAATTGGGACAAGGCACGCGTGACGATCTCGGTCAGCATGGGTCGTTCCTCCGGTAAATGCGCCGGCACGATGCCGGCGGCGAAGGCGCGAACGACAAGCACCGACGCCGCGTAAGAGACGGCGTCTGGCGTTGGACGGGAAGCCTGTGGGCGGGCTGTCGCGCATCCCGTCAGCAACTGGTACTGCGTCCTGAAAAGCTTACACCCGCGGGCCGGCATACCCCAAATCAGCCCGGCAATTCGCCATGCTGCAATGCATCATTCCGGATTAACGGCGCTTCCAGCGCTTTATGCCGCCGCGACCGGCGTGGCGCCTGCATCTGCGTCACCATTTTCTCGTCCACGCCAATCCTCGCGACCAATCCGGTACAGCACGTGCCGGCACAGCGGATGTCCCGGCGGGACGGCAGGATGGTCGAAACCATCCGGATCTTCCTTCATGCCCAGGCGGTCCATCACCGCGCGCGAGCGCAGGTTGCCCGTGGCTGTAAAAGCCACGATCTGGTCCAGCCCCACCTGCTCGAACCCCGCCCGCAAGGCTGCCTCGGCCGCCTCGCTGGCGTAGCCCTTGCCCCAATGCCGCTGCGCCAGGCGCCAGCCTATCTCCACGCCAGGCGCGAACGGCAGAGTGGGCGCCAGCGGCTTGATGCCGACAAAGCCGATAAAGGGAGCCACCTCCGGCGCCTCCACCGCCCAGAAGCCCCAGCCGTGCTCGTCGATGCCAGCAGCCAGCCGGTCGGCGAGCGCATCGCTTTCCTGTGCGCTCAGCGGCAACAGGTACTCGGTGACGCGAGGATCCTGGTTCAGCGCCGCGAAAGGTTCACGGTCGGCGGCGCGCCATTGGCGCAGCACCAGGCGCGGCGTTTCGACTTCCAGGGATAGAGACATAGCGGACTTCCTTGCCTTGCGGTCCCGGGCCGTGCGCCGCGATAACGGCCGCCTCGCAGCCCCTGAACCATTGCCAACGTATACACTCCAACGGATTCTGCCATGCCAAAGGAATTGTCTGCCATGCGCCTGTCCCTATCGAAGCTGCCGCGCCCGCTGGGCGTGCTGCTGTTTTCCTCCTTCCTGGCCTTTCAGGCCGGCGCCGCCAGCCTGCCGGCCGGCGTCTCGGAGGCCGCCTCGATTGAAGGCATCACCGAATACCGCCTGGCCAACGGCCTGAGAGTGCTGCTGGTTCCCGACGAATCCAAGCCATCCACCACCGTCAACATGACCTACCTGGTGGGCTCGCGCAACGAGAACTACGGCCAGACCGGCATGGCGCACCTGCTGGAGCACATGCTGTTCAAGGGCACCTCCACCACCCGCAACGCCATGGGCGAGTTCTCGCGCCGCGGCCTGCAGGCCAACGGTTCGACCTCCAGCGACCGCACCAACTATTTCGCCAGCTTCGCCGCCAACCCCGAAACCCTCAAGTGGTACCTGGGCTGGCAGGCCGACGCCATGGTCAATTCCCTGATCGCCAAGGAAGACCTGGACTCGGAAATGACCGTGGTCCGCAATGAAATGGAAAGCGGCGAAAACAGCCCCTTCCGCATCCTCATGCAGAAGATGCAGTCGGCGGCCTTCCAGTGGCACAGCTACGGCAAGAACACCATCGGCGCCCGCTCCGACGTCGAGAATGTGGACATCGGCCAGTTGCGCGCCTTCTATCATGAGTACTACCAGCCCGATAACGCCGTGCTGATCGTGGCGGGCAAGTTCGACCCGCAGGCGACGCTGGCCGACATCGAGGAAACGCTGGGCAAGCTGCCCAAGCCCGAGCGCAAGCTGCCGCCCGAGTACACCGTCGAACCCGCGCAGGACGGCGAGCGTTCCGTGACCCTGCGCCGCACTGGCGGCACGCCGCTGGTCGCGGCGATGTACCACATCCCGGCCGCCGGCAGCGCCGATTTCGTGCCGCTGGACCTGGCCGCCACCATCCTGGCCGACACGCCCTCGGGCCGTCTCTACCACGCCCTGGTCCCGACCAAGCTGGCCTCCGGCGTGTTCGGCTTCACCATGGAAAACCTGGATCCGGGCCTGGCGATGTTCGCCGCCCAGCTGACGCCGGGCAAGAGCCTGGACGCCGCCATGAAGGCGCTGACCGGCACGCTGGAATCCCTGGGCAAGAAGCCGTTCACCCAGCAGGAGCTGGACCGCGCCCGCAGCAAGTGGCTGACCGCCTGGGAACAGACCTACAGCGATCCTGAACAGGTCGGCGTGGCGCTGTCCGAGGCCATCGCCGCCGGCGACTGGCGCCTGTTCTTCCTGCAGCGCGACCGCGCCCGCAAGGCCACGCTGGCCGACGTGCAGCGCGCCGCGACCACCTATCTGGTCCAGAGCAACAGCATCGAAGGCCGCTACATTCCGACCGAAAAGCCGCTGCGCGCGCCGCAGGAGCAGCGCGTGGATCTGACGGCCGTCTTCAAAGACTACAAGGGCGACCCCGACTTCAAGGCCGCCTCGGCCTTCGATCCCACGCCCGAGAACATCGACAAGCTGACGCAACGCAAGAAGCTGGACCTGTCCAACGGTACGGTCCAGCTGGCGCTCCTGCCCAAGGCCACCCGCGGCAACCGGGTGCAGGCGCAGATGCTGATCCAGTTCGGCAATGAAAAAGACCTGCTCGGCCAACGCGTGAACTCCAGCGCCGTGGCCGACCTGCTGACCCGCGGCACGGCCAAGCTGTCGCGCCAGGACATCCAGGACCGCCTGGACAAGCTGCAGGCGGAACTGGGCTTCAGCGGCGGCGGCACCACGCTCAAGATTGCCATGTCGACCAAGGGCGAAAACCTGCCCGAACTCACCGCCCTGGCGCTGGACATCGTGCGCAACGCCAACTTCCCCAAGGAACAGCTCGAGGAATACCAGCGCCAGCTCGAAACCTCGATCCAGAACGCCATGACCGAACCTTCGGCCTTGGCCGGCCGCGCGCTGGCGCGCCAGGACAACCCGTGGCCCGCCAATGACCTGCGCTACGTGCCGACCTTCGAGGAATCGCTGGCGGGCATACGCGGACTGAACCGCGACGCCCTGGTCAAGTTCCACTCCAAGTTCTACGGCGCCGGCGACATCGAGTATTCGGCAGTGGGCGATTTCGAGCCGGCGGCGGTGGAAAACGCGCTCAAGACCGGACTGGCCGGCTGGAAGAAGGCGCCCGCCTACACCCGCGTGCCCAACCCGTACCGCGACATTCCCGCCAAGCAGTTCGACATCGAAACGCCGGACAAGGCCAATGCCTTCTACATCTCGCGCATGCCGCTGAAGCTGCAGGACACGGACGCGGACTACGCCGCGCTGTACCTGGCCAACTACCTGTTCGGCGCCTCCGAAACCTCGCGCCTGTGGAACCGCGTGCGCGAAACCGAAGGCCTGTCGTACAACGTGCGCAGCTCGCTGTCGGTCTCGTCGTTCGAACCCTCCGCCAGCTGGACCATGTACGCCATCTACGCCCCGCAAAACCGCGAGCGCCTGGAAAAGGCGATCGGCGAGGAACTGGCGCGGGTACTGAAGGACGGTTTCTCGGACAAGGAGATCTCGGATGGCATCACGGCCCTGCTGAACTACCGCAACCTGGCCCGCGCCCAGGATGACGTGCTGGCAAGCACCTGGCTGGACTACATGCAACGCGGCCGCACTTTCGCCTGGTCGGCCGAGATGGACAAGAAGATCTCCGCGCTGACCGCCGAATCGGTCAATGCGGCCATGCGCAAGAGCCTGCGCGCGGACGGTTTCAGCACGGCGGTTGCCGGCGACTTCAAGAAGAAGACCGCACCCTGAGCCTCCCCGTTTCCCTGCAAAGCCCCGCTACGGCGGGGCTTTTTTTCGCCTGGCCGCCCTGAGTCAGTTCACCAAAACTCACAGGGACACCCCTCGACTATGCCAAAAATGGACGAAATCATAAAAGCGAACATGATTACTCGATTATTTGGAAAGATGTTTTCAAGATATACGGGTTTATCCCAGGTGAGATAACGAGCAGAATTCAGTCATCGGGAACAAACAACGAACCACGACGGAAGGCCGCCGGATTCGGTCCCAAACCAAGACGAATTGGAGGTCCACCATGAAAACCCTAACCACCACCCTGCTGCTATCCCTGGCCCTGGTTGGCGTTGGCGCCCAAGCCGCCGGCGCGGAACAAGCCAAGAGCAGCGCCCAGGTCGCCACCGAACTGCAGCAAGCCAAGATCAGCGGCCAGTACACCTTCGGCGAGCTGGACTATCCGCCCGCCCTGCCCCAGACCACCAGCCTGAGCTCGCAGGAAGTGCAAGCCCAGCTGCAACAAGCCAAGATCAGCGGCCAATACACGTTTGGCGAACTGGAATACCCGGCGGCTGTGTCCGCCCCCGCCAGCGCCATGACGCGCGCTGACGTCCAGCAGGAACTGGCGCAAGCCAAGGCCAGCGGCCAATACACGTTCGGCGAACTCGAGTACCCGCCGATCACCCGGTGAGCTGCTTGCTGTGGCCCGGCCGGCCTCGGACGGCATCATGGTTTGAGGCCGGTTTTTTACCGGCGACAGCAGCGGTCGATGTAGCAGTAGAAGTAGCGGTAGAAGCTGAAGTTTGAAGTTGAAGTTGATGCAGCAGTTGCAGTAACCGCAGTAGCAATAGCAGTGATCGCAGTTGTAGTAGCAGCACCAGGACCGCGGCTCGCGCCGCGGTCTTTTCATTTGCGCACGCCATCTTCCCGCAACGGCGCCTTTGCTTTATCCCAAGACGAAAAAAAGGCCGCGACAACGTCGCGGCCTTCTTGCTTGCATCAGGCGATTCAGCTGAAGAATTCCTTCACCCGGTCGGTCCAGGACTTGCTTTGCGGCGAATGGCGGTCGCCGCCATCGTTCAGCGAAGCCTCGAACTGGCGCAGGATGTTCTTCTGGTCGTCGCTCAGGCGCACCGGCGTTTCCACCACCACATGGCAGTAGAGATCGCCCGGGTAGCTGCCGCGCACGCCGCGGATGCCCTTGCCGCGCAGGCGGAAGGTCTTGCCGGACTGCGTGCCTTCGGGGATCGAGATCTCGGCCTTGCCGCCCAGCGTCGGCACCTGAAGCTCGCCGCCCAACGCCGCCGACGTGAACGGGATGGTCAGTTCGCAGTGCAGGTCGTCGCCGTCGCGCTGGAAGATCTTGTGCTGCTTGATGTGGATTTCCACATACAGGTCGCCCGGAGGGCCGCCGTTGATGCCCGGCTCGCCGTTGCCGCTGGAGCGGATGCGCATGCCGTCGTCGATGCCGGCCGGAATCTTGACCTGCAGCGTCTTGTTGCGGCGGATGCGGCCCACGCCATCGCAGGCAGGGCACGGATCGGTGATTTCCTTGCCGTTGCCGTGGCAGGTCGGGCAGGTCTGCTGCACGCTGAAGAAACCCTGCTGCATGCGCACGGCGCCGGAGCCGCCGCAAGTGCGGCAGGTCTTGGGCGAGGTGCCGGCCTTGGCGCCGGAACCGTGGCAGGTGTCGCAGTGTTCCCAGCTGGGCACGCGGATCTCGGTGTCGAAGCCGGCCGCGGCCTGCTCCAGCGTGATTTCCAGCGCGTACTTCAGGTCGGCGCCGCGGTAGACCTGCGGGCCGCCGCCACGGCGGCCACCGCCACCGCCGCCGCCGAAGATTTCGCCAAAAATGTCGCCGAAGGCGTCGGCGAAACCGCCGCCCATGCCCCCGCCCATGCCGGCGGAGTTGGGGTCCACGCCCGCATGGCCGTAGCGGTCGTAGGCGGCGCGCTTCTGATCGTCACCCAGGACCTCGTAGGCTTCCTTGGCTTCCTTGAACTTCTCTTCGGCTTCTTTGCTGTCCGGGTTGCGGTCCGGATGGTACTTCATGGCCAGCTTTCGATAGGCCTTCTTGAGGTCGTCGTCCGAAGCGTTCTTCGCAACGCCCAAGACTTCGTAATAGTCACGTTTTGCCATGATCCGTGGGCTCGAAAACGAGCCTTCTTTTCAGTGCTACAGAATGAGTACGCCCGGTAGGCGGATTTCTCCGGCTACCGGGCGGCAGAGGCAGGTCAGCGCCCGGCCATTATTGGTCGCGCTTGACTTCCTTGAAGTCGGCGTCGACGACATTGTCGTCCACCGGCTTCGCGTTATCGGCCGCTTGCTGCTGGCCGGCGGCTTGCTGCGCCTGCATGTCGGCGTACATCTTTTCGCCCAGCTTCTGCGAAACCGTCGACAGGGCTTCCACCTTGGCGTCGATCGCGGCCTTGTCGCCGTCCTTCAGCGTGTCTTCCAGTTCCTTGATGGCGGCTTCGATGCCTTCCTTTTCGGAAGCCTCGAGCTTGTCGCCATACTCGGTCAACGACTTGCGGGTGGCATGCACCAGCGCATCGGCCTGGTTGCGCGACTGAGCCAGTTCGGCGACGCGGTGATCTTCCTCGGCGTTGGCCTCGGCATCCTTGACCATACGCTGGATCTCGTCTTCCGACAGACCCGAGTTGGCCTTGATGGTGATCTTGTTTTCCTTGCCGGTGCCCTTGTCCTTGGCGGACACGTGCAGGATGCCGTTGGCGTCGATGTCGAACGTGACTTCGATCTGCGGCATGCCGCGGGGCGACGGCGGGATCCCTTCGAGGTTGAACTCGCCCAGGGCCTTGTTGCCCGCGGCGATTTCGCGCTCGCCCTGGAACACCTTGATCGTCACGGCCGGCTGGTTGTCGTCAGCCGTCGAGAAGGTCTGCGAGAACCGGGTCGGGATGGTCGTGTTCTTCTGGATCATCTTGGTCATCACGCCGCCCAGGGTTTCGATGCCCAGGGACAGGGGGGTGACGTCCAGCAGCAGCACGTCCTTGCGGTCGCCCGACAGCACGGAACCTTGAATGGCGGCGCCAGCGGCGACGGCTTCATCGGGGTTCACGTCCTTGCGCGGATCCTTGCCGAAGAATTCCTTCACCTTTTCCTGGACCTTGGGCATGCGGGTCATGCCGCCGACCAGGATCACGTCGTCGATGTCGGAAACCTTCACGCCGGCGTCCTTGATGGCCACGCGGCAAGGCTCGATCGTGCGTTCGACCAGCTCTTCGACCAGCGCTTCCAGCTTGGCGCGGGTGATCTTCAGGTTCAGGTGCTTCGGACCCGAGGCGTCCGCCGTGATGTACGGCAGGTTGATTTCGGTCTGTTGCGTCGAGGACAGCTCGATCTTGGCCTTTTCGGCCGCTTCCTTCAGGCGCTGCAGGGCCAGCACGTCCTTGGACAGATCAACGCCTTGTTCCTTCTTGAACTCGGCAATGATGTAGTCGATGATGCGCTGGTCGAAGTCTTCGCCGCCCAGGAAGGTGTCGCCGTTGGTCGACAGCACTTCGAACTGCTTTTCGCCATCCACATCGGCGATTTCGATGATGGACACGTCGAACGTGCCGCCGCCCAGGTCATACACGGCGATCTTGCGGTCGCCCTTTTCGGTCTTGTCCAGGCCGAACGCCAGCGCCGCGGCGGTGGGTTCGTTGATGATGCGCTTGACTTCCAGACCGGCGATGCGGCCGGCGTCCTTGGTGGCCTGGCGCTGGCTGTCGTTGAAGTAGGCGGGCACGGTAATGACGGCCTCGGTCACTTCTTCGCCCAGGTAGTCCTCGGCGGTCTTCTTCATCTTGCGCAGCACGTCGGCCGACACTTGGGGAGGCGCCATCTTCTTGCCGCGCACTTCCACCCAGGCGTCGCCGTTGTCGGCCTTGACGATGGCATAGGGCATCAGGTTGATGTCCTTCTGCACCGCCTTTTCTTCGAACTTGCGGCCGATCAGGCGCTTCACCGCGTACAGGGTGTTGCGCGGGTTGGTCACAGCCTGGCGCTTGGCCGGCGCGCCGACCAGGGTCTCGCCATCGTCCATGTAGGCGACGATGGAGGGGGTGGTGCGAGCGCCTTCCGCGTTTTCAATGATTTTGACCTGCCCGCCGTCCATGACAGCCACGCAGCTGTTGGTCGTGCCCAGGTCAATGCCAATAATCTTGCTCATGGTCGGTTACCTTGATTGAATCTATGAAAATAGGGAGAAACTTCTTGTCCCCACATAACTGGGGCTGTCCGCAGGGTTTTTCAAGACGCCTGGCCGGAATTTTCTGCAGCCGGCTCCTGCAAGCGGTGCATGGCCGCCGTGAACTGCGGCAAGCCAGGCCAGCCCGTGACTCGGCCCAGCCGCTTCCCGGCGCGGTACAGCACAAAAGTGGGGACGCCATGCAGGGAAAAGCGCCTTCCCAGCGCTTCGTCCGCGTAGACGTCCGCCTCGAACCAGGTCAGGCCCAGTCCCAGCAGCGTTTCCTGATGCAGCAGGGCCGCCTGCTTGAAAAGATTGCAGTTGTAGCAATCCTGGCCCCACAGAAACACGCAGCGCAGGTCCGTCCCCGGCGCCTGAACCACCGCCTCGTCGAATCCCGCAGTGTCGACATGACGCATGCCGAACACCTGGAAAACCTGGGCGGGGTCGAACCGGGGATCCGTCATGGCGCGCGGCCTGTTCAGCCCTGGCCGGCGGACACCACCACCAAGGCCGGGCGCAGGGTCCGGTCGGCGATGGCATAACCCTTCTGCAGCAGCTGCACCACGGTATTGGCGGGCTGCTCGGCGGGTATGGACGAAATGGCCTGATGCTGGTGCGGGTCGAACTTGTCGCCCTGCACCGGCGCGATTTCCTTGAGCAGATTGCGCTCGAAGCCGGCCGTCAATTGCTTGAGCGTCACTTCCACGCCCTCGCGCAGCGTTTCAACGGTCTGGTCAGGCTGGGCCAGCGCGGCTTCCAGGCTGTCCTTGACCGGGACCAGGCTTTCGGCGAAAGACTCGATGCCGAACTTGCGCGCCTTGGACACGTCTTCCTGGGCGCGGCGGCGCACGTTCTCGGCTTCGGCCCGGATGCGCAGAAGCTGGTCCTGCTGCTCGTTGACGGTAGCCTGGGCGGCGTCCAGCTGGGCGCGCAACTCGTTCAGCTCGGCCTGCATGGCGTCCTCGGCGGCGGAGGCCGCATCGGCGTTCTGGCCGACTTCGGGCGTCTGGTCTACAGGCTCGTTGGGTGCCGTCATGGGGAATCCTCCAAAAAGAATGGCTTTCGCAGACATGAATGGGGGCCAATACCCCTATTTCAAGCCCGGGAAAGCAAATATTCCCTGACGGCACCGGGCAGCAGAGGCAGTCTGAATGTACTCAAAAACCCGCCCAATTTCCGCCAAATGCCGTCAAATCTCAGACTGCAAGCATAGATTCGGCGTTTTCCACCGCCATCCGGCAAACGGCGGACACCTGCCGCGGCTAGCTACTTCACTTCTTGTGCGGTTGCGCGGGCGCGACCGGGTCGCTGGCGGGAAAGCTGTCCTTCAGGGCGCGGTCCACGGCCCGATCCTCGTCGGGCTCGGGGCTGATCGCGATGGGATCGCTGGCGGGAAAAGTCTCGGCGAGCGCCTCGTCCAGTTCGTGTTCCACCTGATCTTCGTCCACAGGGGTGCTGACCTGCCCCTTTTTAACGATCTTGCCAGTCTTGGGATCATGGTGCATGCGCCTTCTCCTTCAAGTCCGTGATTTGCGTGGGCCACCCCTGCAAGTGGCGTGCCACCAGGTCGGCCAGCCCTGCGATCCAGGCCGGATCGTCGTTGATCGCCGGGATGTAGCGGAAGCGCTTGCCGCCGGCCCCGATAAAGGCGTCGCGGCACTCCAGGCTGATCTCTTCCAGGGTTTCCAGACAGTCTGCCACAAAACCCGGACACACCACATCGACCTCGGTCACGCCTGCCGCGGCCAGCGCCTTCAGGGTGGGTTCGGTGTAAGGCTCCAGCCAACGGGCGGTGCCGAAGCGGCTCTGGAAGGTCACCTCGATCTGCTCACGCGGCAGCGACAGGCGCTGGCCCAGCAGGCGCGCGGTCTCCATGCAATCGCGGTAGTACGGGTCGCCCAATTCGATCGAATAACGCGGCAGGCCATGGAAGCTCATGACCAGCTTCTGCGGCTTGCCGTGTTCCTGCCAATAGCGCTCGATCCGGCCGGCCAGCGCGTCCAGGTAGGCCGGTTCTTCGTGGAAGCGCTTGATGAAGCGCAGTTCGGGCTGGTCGCGCAAGCGGCCGGCGTGGCGGGTGACCGCGTCCACCACCGTGGCGGTGGTGCTGGCGGCGTACTGGGGATAGAGCGGTACGGTCAGAATGCGTTCGCAGCCCTGCTTGCGCAGGCGCGAGATGGCGTCGGGGATCGAAGGATTGCCGTAGCGCATGCCCAGCTCCACCACGGCGTCGATGCCGGCCTCGGCCAGGGCGGCGCGCACGCCGTCGGCCTGGCGCTGGCTGTACACCATCAGCGGCGAACCTTCCTTCAGCCAGACGCCGGCGTAGCGCGGCTCCAGCTTCTTGGGCCGCGAGGTCAGGACCAGGCAATGCAGGATGGGCTTCCACAGATAGCGCGGGATCTCGATCACGCGCGGGTCCGACAGGAACTCGCCCAGATACTTGCGTATGTCCTGCTTGCCCGGGCTGTCTGGCGTGCCCAGGTTCACCAGCAGCACACCGACCTTGCCCGGCCCGCGCGGCGCGGGGTCTTCGTCGAAGGGGTCCTCCTGCTCGGGTTCCGGCAGATAACGCTCAGGCCACAGGTACTTGAACAGGCGAAGAAACACAAACACTCCCCTTCCTCCGCGAGGAGGACGTAGCTTCGGATGGACCTACTGGTTATGGCTGAGGGCGTTGGACAGCAAGCGCGCCGTGATATCCACGATGGGAATGACGCGTTCATAGGACATGCGGGTGGGGCCGATGACGCCCAGCGTGCCCACGACCTTGCCGTCCACGCCATAAGGCGCGGTGATGACCGAGACCTCTTCCATCGGCACCAGCTGCGAATCGCCGCCGATGTAGATCTGCACGCCCTGGGCGCGGGTAGACACGTCCAGCAGCTGCAACAGGTCGGTCTTTTTCTCGAACAGCGAGAACATTTTGCGCAGGCGGTCCATGTCGGAGGCGATGTCGGTAACATCCAGCAGCTTGCGCTCGCCGGAGATGACCATGGCATCGCCGTCCTCGGCGGCCTCCGCGCTGGCTTCGACCGCGGCCTGCATCAAGCGCGAGATATCCTCGCGCAGCTGCGCCAGTTCGGTCGACAGCGTCTGCCGCACCGCGTTGAAGGACTTGCCGGCGAAGTGCATGTTGAAGAAATTGCCCGCTTCCAGCAATTCCGCCTCGGCGTAGTCGCGCTGGACGAAAAGAATGCGGTTCTGGACGTCGCCGTCGGGCGTGACGATGATGAGCAGCACGCGCTTGTCGGACAGGCGGATGAATTCGATCTGGCGGAACACCTGGGCGCGCTTGGGCGTCAACACCACCCCCGCGAACTGGGTCAGGTTGGACAGCAGCGCCGCCGCCGCGTTGACGGCCCGGGTGGGTTCGGCGGCCGCCAGCATCTCGCCCATGTTGTGCGGCTCGAGCTGGTAGGACTGCACCGCCAGCAGCGAATCGACGAACATGCGGTAACCCCGCGGCGTGGGAACGCGGCCGGCCGAGGTGTGCGGGCTGTGGATCAGTCCCAGTTCTTCGAGATCCGACATCACATTGCGGATCGTGGCCGGGGACAAGTCGAATACTTTCGATAGCGTCCGCGAGCCGACTGGCTGCCCATCGGCGATATAGCGTTCGATCAACGCTTTCAGTAGTGCGCGTGCGCGGTCATCCATAACAAGTATTTTAGGGAATCTTTTTCAATTGAGGCGATTTTTGTCCCGCAAGCACATATGCGGCCCCATATAATCGGCTAAACCGCCCATTCCGGGCAGGTTTCGGCTTCTGGTCCGGCCTTTTTTGATACGCAAGCAGCCATGCATTTTCCTACCGTAGCCCTGATCGGCAGATACCAGGACACCGGCCTGGACACACCGCTGAGAGCACTGGCCCACGCGCTGACGCAAGCGGGCCGGCAAGTGCTCATCGATGCGGACACGGCGCGCAATACCGGATTGACCGAATACCCCGTCGCTACGCTCGAGGAAATCGGCAAGACCGCGTCGCTGGCCGTGGTCATGGGCGGCGATGGTACCGTGCTGGGCGCAAGCCGCCACCTCGCGCCCTACGGCATGCCGCTGGTCGGCATCAACCACGGCCGCCTGGGTTTCATCACCGACATCGCGCTGCAGGACGCGCATGCTGCGCTGGCGCGCGTGCTCGAAGGCAGCTTCCAGATCGAAGAACGCATGCTGCTGGAAGGCAGCGTGTGGCGCGGCGACCAGAAGATGTATTCCGCATCCGCCCTGAACGACGTGGTGCTGAACCGCGCGGGACGCGGCGGCATGATCGAAGTGCGGGTGGAGCTGGACGGCGCCTTCATGTACACGCAGCGCGCCGACGGCCTGATCATCGCCACGCCCACGGGCTCCACCGCGTACGCGCTGTCGGCCAACGGCCCCATCCTGCATCCCGGCATGAATGCCATGGTGCTGGTGCCCGTGGCGCCGCAAACGCTGTCCAACCGCCCCATCGTCATTCCCGATTCCGGCGTGCTGAACATGACGCTCACGGCCATGGGCCGCGTCGAAGTCGGGGCCAGCGTGCATTTCGACATGCAGACCTGGTCCGACCTGCAGCCGGGCGACCGCATCGTCGTGCAGCGCGCCCCCTATACCATCCGCTTCGTGCATCCCGAAGGCTACAGCTTCTTCTCCACCCTGCGCCGTAAGCTGCACTGGAACCTGATGCCCGAAGCCTCCGACAACGTAGAGTAGTAAGCGCCCCGACATGCTGCGCACCCTGCATATCCGCGACTTCGTCATCGTCGAACAGACCGAGATCCATTTCGGCCCCGGCTTCAGCGTCTTTTCCGGCGAAACCGGCGCGGGCAAATCCATACTGGTGGACGCGCTGGCGCTCGCGCTGGGCGAACGCGGCGACGCCAGCATGCTGCGCGAAGGCGCGCCGCGCGCCGACATCACCGCGGTCTTCGACACGCCCAAGGGGCTGGTCGCCTGGCTGCAAGAGCGCGAGATCGACGCCGACGCAGAGCTGTCCCTGCGCCGCGTCATCGACGCCCAGGGCCGCAGCCGCGCCTACATCAACGGCACGCCGGCCACCGTGGCGCAATTGCGCGAACTGGGCGACAGCCTGGTCGACATCCACGGCCAGCATGCGCACCAAAGCCTGATGCGCGCCGACGCCCAGCGCGACCTGCTGGACGCCCACGGCGGCCATGGCGAACTGCGCAACGCGGTCGGCCAGGCCTGGAAGCAATGGCGCGCGCTGGCGCGCCAGCTGGAAGCCGCAGAAAAGGACGCCGCCAGCCTGGCCACCGAACGCGACCGCCTGCAATGGCAAGTCGACGAACTCGACCAGTTGAACCTCGGCCCCGACGAATGGGACGCGCTGCAGTCCGAACACACGCGCCTGTCGCACTCGCAATCGCTGCTGGACGGCGCCACGCAGATCATTGACGCCCTCGACGGCGAAGGCGACTCCGCGCACCACCGGCTCACGTCTGCCAACCACCGCATCCAGCAGATGCTGCGCCATGACCCCGGCCTGCAAGGCGTGCACGATGAACTGGAATCGGCGCGCATCGCCATCAGCGAGGCCGTGTCGGACCTGAACAACTACGTCAGCCGCGTCGACCTCGATCCGCAGAGACTTGTGGCTGTCGAGGCGCGCCTGGGCCTGGTGTTCGAAACCGCCCGCAAATTCCGTGTCGAGCCCGACGCGCTTTGCGAGCTGCGCGACACGCTGCATGCGCAGCTCAAGGCGCTGCAGGCCGCGGGCGACATCGATGCCCTGCGCGCCCAGGCACAGGCCGCGCAGGCGCAGTACGACGCCGGCGCGGCGAAATTGACGACGGCGCGCCGCAAGGTCGCCAAGGACCTGGGCAAGCAGGTCACGCAGGCCATGCAGACGCTGGCCATGCAGGGCGGCAAGTTCGAGCCCACCCTGGCCGCATCGGCGCCCTCCGCGCATGGCAACGAGCAGGTCGAATTCCTGGTGGCCGGCCATGCCGGCACCACGCCGCGCCCGCTCGCCAAGGTGGCCTCAGGCGGCGAACTGTCGCGGATCTCGCTGGCGCTGTCCGTCATCGCCAGCCGCGCCGCGCGCGTGCCCACGCTGATCTTCGACGAAGTCGACAGCGGCGTCGGCGGCGCGGTGGCCGAGGCCGTCGGCAAGCTGCTGCGCGAACTCGGCGAACGCCATCAGGTCCTGTGCGTGACCCATCTGCCCCAGGTCGCGGCCTGCGCCAACAACCAGTTCCTGGTCAGCAAGGCCGAATCGCGCGGCGCGACCCGTTCCAGCATCGAAGAGCTGGACGCCCCCGCCCGCGTCGAGGAAATCGCGCGCATGCTGGGCGGCATCAAGCTCACCGCGACCACCCGCGAACATGCCCGCGAAATGCTGGCAGGCTTCGGACAGGACTGAAAGGCTCCCTCCGCTCCCGCCAACAACGCCGGGGCGGGTCTGATTTCATCTCGCACACAAAAAAAGCCCCTTCAACCTGAAGGGGCTTTGGATCTCGCATACCCGCTGCGAGCGTAGCCGCGGGCTGGACTACCGGGCCGGGATCAGCGGCCCTTCATGCAGCTGCCGCAAATGCCGTACAACACCATGGCGTGGCTTTCCAGCGCGAAGGCGTTGTCCTTGGCAATCTTTTGCTGACGCTTTTCGATCTCGGGGTCCGAAAACTCGACCACCTTGCCGCAGTTCGTGCAGATCAGGTGATCGTGATGATCGCCGTCGTTGAGCTCGAACACCGCCTTGCCGCTGTCGAACTGGCTGCGGGCAAGAATGCCGGCCTGTTCGAACTGGGTCAGGACGCGGTAGACGGTGGCCAGCCCGATTTCGACGTTTTCGCCGATCAGGGCGCGATAGACGTCTTCGGCGCTCAGGTGCCGTTGATCCGATTTCCGGAAAATATCAAGAATTTTCAGGCGGGGGAACGTCGCCTTCAAACCCATGTTCTTCAGTTCGCTTTGGTCGCTCATGGTGTAATCGCTCTCCGTCCGCGTTGGCATGGGCAGGATAGGTTCACCGCGAGCCGGCTCACCGAAATCATGCCGCCACGCGGAACTATCCTTATGAAACCTTTATGATAACGGTTTTGTCTGCTTCCAAATAATAGGGGCGCGTAGTGTCCATGATTGCACGAATTCCCTCCCGCTCGCTGAAGACCGGCCTGGCGGTGGCCGCCCTGGCCGTCGCCCTGGCCGGATGCTCGGGGGACAAGTGGGGCTTCCCCTACAAAGCCGGCGTCCAGCAAGGAAACTGGATCACCCAGGAGCAGGTGGCCCTGCTGCAGCCCGGCATGACGCGCGAACAGGTGCGCTTCGCCCTCGGCAGCCCGACGCTGACCAGCGTGCTGCACGCCAACCGCTGGGACTACCCCTACTACTACAAGCCCGGTTACGGCGACGCCCAGGAGCGCAAATTCACGGTCTGGTTCGAAAACGACCGCCTGACCCGCTGGGAAGGCGACAAGCAGCCTGACCTGCAGCCATACCAGATCAATACGCCCAACGCCGTCGCCGACGAAAAGGCGGACAAGCGCCTCACGGAGGACGAAGCCCGCCAGAAGGAAGAGGAAGACCAGCGCAAGCGCGACGCCGCCGCACCGGTCAGCCCTCTCAACCAGTATCCTGGCCAGCCGGGCAACGCCCCCGAGCCGCTCAAGTAACACCAAGGACTATCCATGCGTATTGCAATTGCCGGCGCCAGCGGCCGGATGGGCCAGATGCTGATCGAAGCCGTCCTGAACGCCTCCGGGCTGCAGCTCGCCGTGGCGCTCGACCGCCAGGGCTCGGCCGCGCTGGGCCAGGATGCCGGCGCGCCCTTGGGCAAGCAGACCGGCGTGGCCATCACCGATGATCTCGACGCACTGGCCCAGGCCGACTGCCTGATCGACTTCACCCGTCCGGAAGGCACGCTCGAACACCTGCAGGCCTGCGTCAAGCACGGCGTGAACGCCGTCATCGGCACCACCGGTTTCGACGACAACGGCCGCGCCGAGATCGAAGTCGCCGCCCAGAAGATCGGCATCGTCTTCGCGCCCAACATGAGCGTGGGCGTCAACGCCACGCTCAAGCTGCTGGACATGGCCGCGCGCATCCTGAACTCCGGCTACGACGTCGAAGTGTTCGAAGCGCACCACCGCAATAAGGTCGACGCGCCCTCGGGCACCGCACTGAAAATGGGCGAAACCATCGCTTCGGCCTGGAACGTGGCCCTGCCGGACGTCGCCACCTGGAGCCGGCACGGCGATACCGGCGTGCGCAAACCCGGCACCATCGGTTTCTCCGTACTGCGCGGCGGCGACATCGTCGGCGACCACACCGTGTCCTTCTGCGGCATCGGCGAACGCATCGAGATCACGCACCGCTCGGCCAGCCGCGCCACCTACGCGGAAGGCGCCCTGCGCGCCGCCCGCTTCCTGGAAGGCAAGCACAACGGCCTGTACGACATGCAGTCCGTGCTGGGCTTCTGAGCCGCCCTCCCCGACAAAAAAAGGACCCCGCGGGGTCCTTTTTCTTGCCAGGCCGAAACAGCCTCACACCACCACGGGTTCCGGCTCCAGCCGCACGCCATAGCGCTCGGACACCGCTTCCTGGATGGCATGCGCCAAGTCCATGATATCGGCTGCCGTCGCCCCGCCGCGGTTGACCAGTACCAGGGCCTGGCGCTCGTGCACACCCGCAGCCCCCAGCGTGCGGCCCTTCCAGCCGCACTGGTCGATCAGCCAGCCAGCCGCCAGCTTGTAGCCGCCATCCGGCTGGGCGTATGACACCAGGCCGGGAAAACGGCCGAGCAAGGCGTCGCGCACCTCGGACGATACGATGGGATTCTTGAAAAAGCTGCCCGCATTGCCCGTCACCGCCGGATCGGGCAGCTTGGCGCGGCGGATCTCGCATACCGCGTCGAAGATATCGCGCGCAATCGGCGCGCCTTCTGCCAACCGCGCATGGCGCTGCAGGTCGGGGTAAGCCAGCACCGGCCGCCAGGGCCGCGGCAAGGCGAAACGCACGCTGACGATGACCCACCGTCCCGGTTCATCGTGCTTGAACACGCTGCCGCGATAGGAAAAACGGCAATCGGCCGCGCTCATTTCGACCAGACGGCCCGCGCGCACATCCCAGGCGGTCAGGCCATGGAAGCGCTCCTGCAGCTCGACACCGTAGGCGCCGATGTTCTGCACTGGGGCCGCGCCCACCGTGCCCGGAATCAGCGCCAGGTTCTCCAGCCCGTCCCAGCCCTGCTTTACGCAGCTTTCGACAAAGCCGTGCCAGGTCTCGCCGCCTGCCGCCTCGACCAGCCAGGCATCGGACCGGGCTTCCAACAGGCGCACGCCCTTGAAGGCGACCCGCGCCACCAGCCCCTGCACCTGGCGCGGCAGCACCAGATTGCTGCCGCCGCCCAGCACCAGCAGGGAGGACGCCGCGCGCGCCAGTTCCGTTAGCGCTGGCAACTGCGCCGGATCCTCCAGGGCCACAAAGGCCCCGGCCCGCGACTCCAGCCCCAGCGTGTTCAGCCGGGTGAGATCCTGGCTGACGGGGAACAAGGCGGGGGACGGATGGGCTGGGACGGGCGAATTTGACATGGATGCTGCGGATTGCTATAGTTTCTGTCTTCGCTCATATTACTTGATTGAGTGCTTGCCCTGAGTTTCGGGTCTTGTTCGAAAGCTGCTCGCAGTGAACAAAGCCAAAAAAGCACAGGCCAAGACAAGCTCAAAAAAATCATGTAAGATGCGCGCCTTCTGATCGATAACCAAGTTGATCAGAGTGAATAAGAAAACAGGTTCTGGCTGTTTCAAGTGCAGAACCCATGCGGGAGTAGCTCAGTTGGTAGAGCGCAACCTTGCCAAGGTTGAGGTCGCGAGTTCGAGACTCGTCTCCCGCTCCAAATTTTGATTTCCAGATCCTTTCTGGAAATCCTTGAGAAAGGGCCTTCGGGTCCTTTTTTCATTTCCGCGCCCGCATCGGGCACCTTCCCGCACAGCGCCGCCGCGCCCTCCCCGCCCCCCCCCCAAGAGTCCGCGCTCCTCTGCGGCCTATGACGTACATATCTATGTCCTGCGTCATTCATCCTGGACGTTAGGACAATATTCGTGGATTCGCGGAAGTCCACGCCTCGCTCCGCTTGCGTACCATGCATTACGTCCTAGGACAAATAAGATGGCGCGGTGGCAGAGTGGTCATGCGGCAGATTGCAAATCTCCTGAGGTTGGTTCGATTCCAGCCCGCGCCTCCAAGATCGGCCTGGCGATTCTCCCCTTCAAGCCGGAATCGCCAGGGCATCCGCCCTGGCGGCATACGAAGGAGATCGCCTTGATTCAAGTCACCCTGTTCCACGACGGCTGCAACCTCTGCCTGAGCATCGATCGCAATATAGCGGCGGTGTTCACGACGCCACAGCATCGCTACGAATCGTTCGACCTCGCGCGGCAACCCGAACACGCCGCACGGGCCCGCGCCCTGGGCATCACCCGCCTGCCGTCCCTCGTCATCGACGGCCGCGTGCTGCGCCTGGAAGACCACTCCCCCATCGAGCACTACGCCTGAACCCCACGTGGCCGGATCCGGGCCCGCTGCGATGCACCCGCTCTTGAAGGCCGCTGCCACGTCAACAACGCAAGGAGCCCATCATGAGCAAACTCACCACCGCATTCGGCGCCCCCGTTCCCGACGACGACAACACCATGACCGCCGGTCCGCGCGGGCCTGCGCTTTTGCAGGACGTCTGGTTCCTGGAGAAGATGGCGCACTTCGACCGCGAGGTGATACCGGAGCGGCGCATGCACGCCAAGGGCGCAGGCGCCTTCGGCACGTTCACCGTGACCCATGACATCACGCGCTACACCAAGGCCAGGATCTTCAGCCAGGTCGGCAAGCGAACCGACATGTTCGCGCGATTCTCCACCGTGGCCGGAGAACGCGGCGCGGCCGATGCCGAGCGCGACATCCGCGGCTTTGCCCTCAAGTTCTACACCGAAGAGGGCAATTGGGATCTGGTCGGCAACAACACGCCTGTCTTCTTCGTGCGCGATCCGCTAAAGTTTTCCGACCTGAACCGGGCCGTCAAGCGCGATCCACGCACGGGCATGCGCAGCCCGCAGAACAACTGGGATTACTGGACCCTGCTGCCCGAGACCCTGCACCAGGTGACGCTCATCATGGGCGACCGCGGCATTCCGAAGAGCTATCGCCATATGCACGGGTTCGGCAGCCACACCTATAGTTTCATCAACGCCGCCAACCAGCGGTTCTGGGTCAAGTTCACCTTCAAGACCCAGCAAGGCATCCAGAACCTGACGGACGCCGAAGCCGGCCAGGTCATCGCAGCGGACCGCGAAAGCAACCAGCGCGACCTGTACGAAGCGATCGAACGGGGCGAATTCCCGCGCTGGACCCTGTACGTGCAAATCATGCCCGAGGCCGAGGCCAATACCTATCATCTCAATCCCTTCGACCTGACCAAGGTCTGGCCGCACAAGGACTATCCGCTGATCGAGGTCGGCGTCCTGGAGCTCAACCGGAATCCGGAGAATTTCTTCGCCGAGGTCGAACAGGCCGCGTTCAGCCCCGCGGTGATCGTGCCCGGCATCGGGTTCTCACCGGACAAGATGCTGCAAGGCCGTCTGTTCTCGTATGGCGACACGCAACGCCATCGCTTGGGCGTGAACTATCCGCAGATCCCGGTCAACGCGCCCCGCTGTCCGTTCCATAGCTACCACCGCGACGGGGCCATGCGCGTGGATGGCAACGGCGGCAGCGCGCCCGCGTACACGCCCAACAGCCATGGCGCCCTGCAGGCGCAGCCGGACTACTCCGAACCGCCACTGGACCTGAGCGGCGCCGCGGCCCGTTGGAACCACCGGGAAGATGCCGACTATTTCTCCCAGCCCGGCGACCTGTTCCGCCTGATGGCCGCGGACGAAAAACAAAGGCTGTTCGAGAACACCTCCCGCGCGATCCGCGGCGCGTCCGGGGAAATCATCGAGCGCCACATCGCCAACTGTGCCCAGGCCGATCCGGCGTACGGGCAAGGCGTGCGCGAGGCGATCGCGGCGCAGACTGATTTGGACGGCCCGCGAGCCGCCCCCTAGGTTCAAAAAACATCAACCAACACGCCACGGATAGCCGATACACTGAACTCTCCCATAGCCGGTATAAAAACAGGCGCGCGGCGTTTACCAGCGCGGCCCTCGGAGACTCAGGTGCTTGGATCCCAGTTGATTATCCGTACGCTGCATCGCCTGGGCGTCAAGACCATCTTCAGCCTGTCCGGCAATCAGATCATGCCGCTCTACGATGCCTGTATCGACGCAGGCATCCGCATCATCCACGTGCGGCATGAGGCGGCCGCCGTCTTCATGGCGGACGCCTGGTCCCAGATCACCGGCGAACTCGGCGTCGCGATGCTGACTGCGGCGCCGGGCATCACCAACGGCCTGGCGCCGCTGTATTCCGCGTCGCAGGCGGAAAGCCCCATCCTGCTCATCTCCGGCGACTCCTCCGTTGCCGAGGACGGCATGGGCGCCTTCCAGGAACTGGACCAGGTCGGCATCACTCGTCCGCTGACCAAGCTTTCGCTGCGTCCGCGGACCGCGCAGGAACTCTACCCCGCGCTCGAAAGCGCGGTGGCGCAGGCGCTTGCGCCCCGGCGCGGGCCGGTGCATCTGGCCCTGCCCTTCGACCTGATGACCGCCGAGACCGGCTTGGCGGAGCTTCCCGCCGCAGCGCAGAGCCGCGAGGCCGTCCCAGCGGACGCAGCCGGCATGGAAAAGCTCGCCGCGCTGGTGAATACCGCGCAGCACCCCATGATGCTGGCCGGCCCCACAGGCGCGCGCGCCCACATGCGTGCCGTCCGCGAGATGCTGGAAGAAGCGCTTGCAATGCGCGTCATCCCCATGGAAAGCCCGCGCGGCCTGAAGGATCCTTCGCTCGGTTCCCTGGCCGCGCTCATGCCACAGGCGGACCTCATCGTGCTGGCAGGCAAGTCCCTGGACTTCACGCTGGGCTTCGGCGGCACGGGCGCGCTGGGCAAGACTGCCCAGGTCGTAGCGATCGACCCGGATCCCGCCATGCTGGAACGCGCGAGCCGCCTGTTGGGCGAACGACTGGCCCTGGCTTTACAGGGCGATCCCTATGCCGCACTGTCCGCGATGCGTGCCACACCAGCTCCGGCCGAGCGCCCCCCATGGCGCGCGCGCGTGGACGAAGCGCTGCGCAACCGGACCACACTGAATGCCGCCGCGTCCGCCGCCGGCGCATTGGGACCGCGCGCGCTTTGCGAGACGGTCCAGGCGTTTCTCGCCTCCGCCCCGAATCCCATCCTGGTCTGCGACGGCGGCGAGTTCGGCCAGTGGGCGCAGGCCTACTGCCAGGCGCCGGTGCGCATCATCAACGGCATGTCCGGCGCAATTGGCGCGGGCATCTGCTACGCGATCGCCGCCAAGATCGCGCAGCCCGATGCGACCGTGGTGGTCCTCATGGGCGATGGCACCGCAGGCTTCCACCTGATGGAGCTGGACACGGCGGTGCGCGAACAGGCCGCGATCATCGCCGTGATCGGCAACGACCTGCGCTGGAACGCGGAACATCTGATCCAGATGCGCACCTATGGTCCGAACAGGCTGATCGGCTGCGAACTTGCGCCGACTGCGCGCTACCACGACGTCGCCGCAGCGCTCGGCGGGGCAGGCTTTGCCGCGCAGGACAGCGACGGTCTGGCCACCGCGCTGGGCATGGCGGCGAACAGCG
Source organism: Achromobacter sp. D7-1 (assembly GCF_059760445.1). Taxonomy (NCBI): domain Bacteria; kingdom Pseudomonadati; phylum Pseudomonadota; class Betaproteobacteria; order Burkholderiales; family Alcaligenaceae; genus Achromobacter; species Achromobacter sp. D7-1. The sequence goes on from NZ_JCBAMT010000020.1 coordinate 27,677, forward strand.
GGCTGCCCGCCTGCATCAACGTTTCCCTGGCGGGCGAGCCCGCCCCGGTTTTCAGCGCATCAACGCAGTCCGCGACCGGTCATTGACCTCGAGGCATCGAGCACAGCTGCAGTCCGGTTACGTCCCTTAGCACGACAGGAGACTTCCCATGATCAGCCCTACCGGCCGTTGGCCGGGCGCGTTCGCTCGCGCCGCGATTTGCATGCTTGCCACGCTTCCCGGCCTGGCGAACGCCCAGGCCTATCCCGCCAAACCGATCCAGCTCATCGTTCCGTTCAGCGCCGGCGGCGACGCCGACATGGCGGCCCGCAATCTGTCCGCGGCCGCGCAAGGCGTGCTCGGCCAGCCCATCGTCGTGGTCAACAAGGCCGGGGCGAACGGCGCTATCGGCTCGGCCGCCGTGAAGAACGCCGCCCCCGACGGCTACACGCTGCTGATGGGCCGGATAGGCTCCCAGGTCCTGTTGCCCGCGCTGCAGCCCAAGACCACGCCCTATACCTCGAAGGATTTCACCTTCATCGGCTTGCTGGAGTTGAATCCGGTGGTCTGTGTCGTCCACCCGGACAGTCCCTACAAGACGATCCGCGACCTGGCGCAGGCGATGAAGGCGCAGCCCGGCAAGCTCAACTACAGCCATTCCGGCCCGGCTACGGTGCAGAACCTCGCGCCCCAGCTGCTGCTGAGCAGCCTTGGCCTGAAGCCCGATGCCGTGGTCAGCGTGCCGTACAAGGGCGGCAATGAGGTCGCGCTGGCGGTCCTCAGCAAGGACGCCGACTTCGCCTGCAACAACCTGAGTTCAATGACAGGCATACTCGCCAGCGGCAAGCTGCGCGCCCTGCTGACGACCACGCCTGAACGCCTGGCACAATTTCCCGACATACCGACCGCCCGCGAGCTGGGGCTGCCTCAGCTCGAAGCGGTCATAGGCTGGAGCGGACTGTTCGGGCCGCCCGACATGAATTCCGAGGCCGTGGCCAAATGGGCCGCCGTGCTCAAGCAGATCTCGCAGGATCCGAAATGGATCGCCGGCAACGCCAACTTCGGCGGCATCCCCCACGTCCTGTCGCCCGCCGAGACGGAAAGGTACGTCAACCAGGGCGCCGCGATCTACGCCGACCTGGTGGCCAAGGCCGGGCTGCAGGTCAATTAGCCTGCCTCGCTCCCCGCTCCTGGCGGCCCGCCTAGTCCAGCGGACGCCGGGATCGCCTCGCGCAGGTAGCCGACGAACGAGGATACGGTCAGGGGCACGCGCGGCGTGTAGGGCCTGACCGCGTATAGCCGCTCCGCGTAGTCGCCCACCACCCGCCAGCCGTGCAGTACTTCGACCAGGGCTCCGCTGCGCAAGGCCTGGTTGGCGCTGAAATCCGGCAGCAGCGCGATTCCCAGGGATCCAGCCGCCACCTCTCTCAGCACTTCGCTGTTGTTGGCCGTGAAGCTGCCGCGTACCGGCACCGCCACGCGCTTGTCCCCGTCACGCGACTCGAACGACCAGGTAGCGCTGCCGCTGCGCCGCAGGTAATGCAGGCAATTGTGGGCCGCCAGATCCATTGGTATCTTCGGCGTGCCGTTCCGCGCCAGGTATTCCGGGGTGGCAACCAGTACGGAGCGCGTCTCGCAGATGACCGAGGCAACATGCGTGTCCGGCACGCCGGCCACGTGCCGGATCGCCAGGTCGAAACCTTCGGTCGCCAGGGACGCCAGATGGTCGCTGAGTTCCAGCTGGATCCGCACGTCGGGAAAGCGCTTCAGGAATTCCGGTATCAGCGGCGCAATGACCTGACGCCCCAGGGCCACGGGCGCGGTCACGGACAGCACGCCGCGCGGCCCCTCGGACAGATCCCGCACGGCCGAGAAGCCTTCCTCGATGCGCAGGAAAGCCGCCGCGGTCTGGTCGACCAGGCTCTGCCCCGCCTCGGTCAGGCCGACGCTGCGGGTGGTGCGGCGCACCAGGGGCACGCCAGCCGCCTGCTCCAGCTCCACGATGCGCTGGCTCACCGAGGCCTTGCTGATCTGCAGGCGGCGCGCGGCCGCCGTGTAGCTGCCGGTATCGGCCAGCACCCCAAGGCAATGGATATGCGACCACAGATCTTCCAGACGCCTGGTTTTCGTCATGCCCTGCTCCATTGTTCGAAACATCAAACACTGATTCCAGCCCTCTGGTCTCGACGGCCGGACGGCAATGCGCGACATTGCCAGCTCCAGAACACCATGCATGAGCACAGGAGCCAGCCATGACCGCAAGCAATGCCAGCGCCCAATCCCGCGATGCCGGACACTACATCGGCGGCAGCCTCGTCGATGGGACTGGCAGCCGCCAGCCCGTCTACAACCCGGCCACGGGCGTCGTCGCCAAGCAGGTGGCCCTGGCCACGCCCGACGAGGTAAACCGCGCCGTGGCCAGCGCCCGGGCGGCATTTCCGCAATGGGCGGACACTCCTCCCATCCGCCGCGCCCGCGTGCTGTTCAGGTTTCTTGAACTGATGAACAAGCATCGCGATGAACTGGCCCACCTGATTACCGCCGAGCATGGCAAGGTTTTCAGCGACGCGCAAGGCGAAGTCACCCGCGGCATCGACATCGTCGAGTTCGCTTGCGGCGTCCCCCAGCTCCTGAAGGGCGCTCACACCGAGCAGGTTTCCACCGGCATCGACAACTGGACGCTGCGCCAGCCGCTAGGCGTGGTGGCGGGCATCACGCCGTTCAACTTCCCGGTGATGGTGCCCATGTGGATGTTCCCCGTGGCCATCGCGGCGGGCAATACCTTCGTGCTCAAGCCCAGCCCCACCGATCCCAGCGCCTCCCTGCGCATCGCCGAGCTGCTGAGCGAGGCCGGCCTGCCGGATGGCGTGTTCAACGTGGTGCAGGGCGACAAGGTGGCGGTAGACGCGCTGCTGGAACACTCGGACGTGAAGGCGATCAGTTTCGTGGGCTCCACGCCTATCGCCAACTACATCTACGAGACCGGCGCCCGCCACGGCAAGCGCGTGCAGGCCCTGGGCGGCGCCAAGAATCACATGGTCGTGATGCCGGACGCCGACATCGACCAGGCGGTCGATGCCCTGGTCGGCGCCGGCTACGGCTCGGCCGGCGAGCGCTGCATGGCGATCAGCGTGGCGGTGCTGGTGGGCGACGTGGCCGACCGGTTGCTGCCCCGGTTGATCGAGCGCACCAGGACGCTGAAGGTGCTGGACGGCGAGAACCCCGCGGCCGAGATGGGTCCCATCGTGACCCGGGCCGCTCACGAACGCATCAGCGGCTACATCGACCTAGGCGTGCAGGAAGGCGCGCAGCTACTTGTGGACGGCCGCGGTTTCCAGGGCTCGCAAGCGGGCGCAGGCTGCGGCGACGGCTTCTGGATGGGCGGCACACTGTTCGACCACGTCACGCCCGACATGCGCATCTACAAGGAAGAAATCTTCGGCCCGGTGCTGGGCTGCGTGCGCGTGAAGGACCTGAAAGAGGCAGTGGATCTCATCAACGCCCACGAATTCGGCAACGGCGTGGCCTGCTTCACCCGCGACGGCAACGTCGCGCGCGAGTTCGGCCGGCGCATCGAAGTCGGCATGGTGGGCATCAACGTGCCCATCCCGGTGCCCATGGCCTGGCATGGCTTCGGCGGCTGGAAGCGCAGCCTGTTCGGCGACATGCACGCCTATGGCGAGGAAGGCGTGCGCTTCTACACCCGGCAGAAGTCCATCATGCAGCGCTGGCCGGAGAGCATCGGCAAGGGCGCCGAGTTCGCCATGCCGACGGCCAAGTAGCAGGCGTCCGCATCACGAGGGCGAGACCCAGCCGCGATAGATGGCGCCCGCGCCAGCTATCGCGAGCAAGAGGAAAATGGCCCGCTTCAGCAGTTCCGGAGACACCCGGGCCCTGAGGCGGGAACCGCCATAAAGGCCGATCAGGGCTACCGGCAGCAGTACGGCGGCGGCAGACAGGATTTCCGGCTGCGCGTACAGTCCGGCGGCGCCGAAGGCCGCTGCCCGGATAAGCCCGCTGGCCAGGATGACCACCGAGATCGTGGCGCGGAACTGATCCAGCGCGTCCAGCCGGCGCGACAGATAGATGGTGTAGATCGGCCCCCCGGTCCCGAACAGCGCGCTGAAGATGCCGCCGAACACGCCGAACGGCAACGCCCAAAAAGTGTTCAACGGCGCCGCCGTCTTCGCCCGCGCGCCGCGCAGGCCCTTGATGCACACGGCCAGTACGAAGCTGCCCAGCAGTATCAAGGGCCAGCGGGCGCCGGCATTGTGCAGCAGCGTGACGCCCAGGCCTATCCCTAGCAGCAGCCAGGGAAACAGCCGCTTGAGCTCGACCAGGGACACGCGCCGCCAGTTGCTGCCGCCCACCAGCGCGGTGCAGGCCAGGTCGAACAGCACCACCAGCGGCACGGCAAACTGCAGGGGCATGAACTGGACCAGGACCGGCACGGCCACCATGGCCGCGCCGAATCCTGTCATCCCGAAGACGACGTAGGCGACCAAGACGACAGGAGCGGCGACAACAAGGGAATCGGGCGGCATGATGCGTGCAAGGTGAGCATGAAAAATAAGGGCGGGCCAGTGAGCGCCACCGGCCCGCAACGTAGCCTCAGCTGGCGGTGATCTTCTTTTTCTCCACCAGCGCCTTCCACTTGGCCGACTCCCTGGCGATCTCGTCCCTGAGCTGGGCTGGCGGCACGATGGTCGCGGACATACCCTGGTCAGCCAGATAGCGCTGCATGTTCGGCTGTTCGACCGCCGTCCTGGCATCGGCCAGCAGCCGGTCGACGGACGTCTGTGGCGTGCCTGCCGGCGCCAGCAACGCGAACCAGCCAGTGAACTCGAAACCCGGCACGCCGTCCTCCGCCGTGGTGGGCACGTCCGGCAGCAGCGCTGAGCGCTCCTTCCCCGTCACCGAAAGCGCCCGCAGGCGCCCGCCCTTGAGCAGGGGCACGATGGCGTTGATGTTGCCCACGGCGACTTCGATCACGCCTGCCATCAGATCCGTGTAGGCCGGGCCTTCGCCCTTGTAGGGGACGTGCATGAGCTCGATCCCGGCCGCGTCGCTGAAGGCTTCCCCCGCCATATGCGTCTGGCTGCCCACGCCCGCGGACGAGAAGCTGAGCTTGCCCGGCCTGGCGCGGGCGTATTCGATCAGCTCCCGCGTGTTCTTGACGGGCAGATTGGCATTGACCGTGAGCACCATGGGTCCGTTGGCCACCTTGCCGATAGGGCTGAAGTCAGCCAGCGAGTAAGGCAGCTTGCTGTAGATGAACTGGTTGACCGTGAACATGCTGCCCGATGCGAGCAACAGCGTGTAGCCGTCCGCCGGCGCGCTGGCGACAGCCTGCGCACCCACGCTGCCGCCGGCGCCCGCTCGGTTCTCGACGATCACGCTTTGCTTCAGGCCCTTGCCCAGTTCGGCCGCCAAGGCGCGGCCCAGCAAGTCGGTGGCGCCGCCCGCCGAAAACGGAACGACCATGCGTATGACCTTGTCAGATGGCCATTCGGCTCGCGCCGGCAGGGCCAGAAACGGCGTAAGCGCGAGACCACAGCCCAGCGTCTTGACGATGCGGCGGCGGGCGTTATTGGGTTGAATTTCGTCTTTCATGGTTTTGTCTCCTTCAGTTCGCGGGACGGCGAAGCCTGCCGGTTCTCGGCCGGCTGACGATTCGCCAGGCAGCAACTGACCCTCGGGCCGATGGCTCGATTTTTTTGGGGCGTTGCGGTGTTTTTCTGCGGACTACTAGGCTGCTGAACTACAGAACTACCAGACTAAGAACTACTGGCCGGGACCGGCCTGCTCCGTGCCGTCGCGCTGGCCGGCGCAGACTGACTTCAATGCATCGAGCAACAACTGCGTAAGATGGGCTCGCGGGTTCTCCTTCGGCGCCAGGATGCCCAGCCGGCGCGTGACCGTCGGCGAGCCGAACGGAATGACGCGGATGCCCGGCGGAAACTCGTTCCTGCCGCGGCAGGCCGGCACCACCGAGGCGCCCAGGCCATTGGCCACCATGGCGATCACGCCCTCCAGGTTGTCGATCTCCATGGCCGAACGCACCGTGATGCGCCTGCGCACCATCTCTTCCTGCACCAGATGCCCCACGCGCGCCGAGCGGTTGAAGCGGACATAAGGGTTCTGCTCCAGGATCTCCTGGTCGCTGGCGCCCTTTACCGAACGGTGCGCGATGACGACCAGCTGTTCCTCCACGAACGGCAGGAAATCCAGCCCCGAGCGCGGCGCGTCGGGTTCGGTCACGATCGCCACGTCCAGCTGGCGGTGGTAGATGGCACGTTCCAGGTCATGCGTAAGCCCGGTGGTGACGTGGACTTCCAGTCCATGCCCCTGCTTCTGCAAGTGGCGCAGGGCCAGCGGCAGCACGCCCGACACACAGGTATGGACGCTGCCCAGCCTGAGCAATCCCGAGGAGGTGCCCTTCTTCAGCGCGGCGCTCATGCTTTCCCAGTGGGCGATCAGGTCGCGCGCCCGGTGCACCAGCGCCAGGCCCGTGTCCGTGAGGATCGGCGGACGCCGGCTGCGATCGAAGATCGTGATGCCGAGCTCATCCTCGAGAGCGCGGACCTGCATGCTCACCGCCGACAGCGACAAGCCGATGGTATTGCCGGCCTCGGCGAAGCTGCCGTGGTCTGCAATCGCGATCAGCGTGTAGAGCGTCCGGATGTCCATGCAAGGGGGGTTCCTGGTGTAGGCAAGCTTTATGGGAAGGAGGAGTATGCCGCGTCAGATGCCTAGCAGCCGCCGCGCATTGCCCCCCATGACTTTCCTGAGATTATCTTCCCGGATCGGCAAGGTCTCGAACCATTCTTTGTACCCCTGCACGGGACAAAACGGGAACGAGCTGGCGTAGAGCATCCTGTCCGCAAGAAAACCGTCGGCCGCCTTCACATACTCCTCCCAACCCGGCATGCGGGAAAAATACATATCGGGCGACAGCCACAGATTCTGCCGCCGGAAGCCCAGATGCAGGATCTCGTTGACCCAGGGCCATCCGCCATGCGCGACCACGACATTCAGGCCGGGAAAATCCGCCAGCACCCGGTCGGTCCGTATCGGGTCCGAATAGCTCAGGTCCGGGCCCGCCGTGCCTCCGACCATCATGATCACTGGAACGCCCAGGTCCTCGCAATGGCCGTAGATCGGATAGAGCCGCCGGTCGTCGGCGTACATCGGCACCGGGTAGGAACCGGGCTCGATATTGATCAGCTTGAAGCCGTCCTCGACCGCCTGACTGATGGTCTGGCATGCGCGCCGCCTGTCGGTGGGGTCGATGGAGGCTGCGCCGATGAAGCGGCCCGGATGTTCGGCGACGATGCCGCGCACATCCTCGTTGGATACGCTGCCCAGCACGCCTGCCAGGCGCCCCACGACCACGCCGCGGCCTATCCTCGCCGCGTCCATCTCCTTGAGCAACAGCGCCATCGACTGCTGCTGCGCCGCAGCCGAGGGCTCGAAGCCCACCGTCCGGGTAAAGCCGTCGCGGCGTTCTCCCGCCGAGTACATCAGCGTGTCCAGAAAGCCGCCCACGGGCGGCCGCAGCCTAAAGTCGATGATCATCAGAGTATTCCTGTCAGGTGCACGGTTGCCGGGTCTGGCGCGCTGCCACGCCTACATCACTTCATCCTTGCGGTCGTCGGTCTCGCCATAGCGGTGCAAGGCAGGCGGCTTCAAGCCGGCATAAAGCTTCTCGATGCCCGCATTGATGACTTCGGCGTGCTGGGCAAAGAGCGAGTTGCCCTCGAGGTCGCTCTCGACGATGAAGGGCCCGAAGTTCTCGACCTCGAACAGCCACATCGCCTGCGCGATCCCCAACTCATCCAGCCAATGCACTTCGCGCACCCGCTTGATGCCGCGGCCCAGCAAGGCGCCGGTGCCATAACCCACGGTGGTCAGGTAGATCGCGCCGCCCGGCGCCAGCACCTGCTTGTAGTCGTCGGCGGGCATGCCGCCCTTGCCAATCAGGATGCGGCAGCCGGTCTCCTCCAGCCAGCGGGGTATCCACTTGGAGAAGCGGAACGAAGCCGTGGCGGTGACGGCGCCCACGTTGTAGCCGCCGTGGCCGTCCGGCGCCGCGGCCGGCGAGCAATGGAAGTTGACGTTGCTGAGGGAGCGCAGGTCCACCGGCAGCGGCAGGCCCTGGTCCAGCACCTTCTTGTAGACGCCTTCGCGGGCCGTGTAGACCACGCCATTCAGATACACGGCCGCACCGAGTTCGAGCTTGGCGAGGTCCTCGCGCTTGGCGGGCAGGTCCAGGTGAAAGACCTTGATGTCGTCGTCGTTGCTTACCATTCGACCGTCTCCCGGCGCAGGTAGGGCGTGAACCACTGGGGATCGGTGCGGTACTCGATCTTCCCGTTGGCATGGATCCGCGCGGTGGCGCGGCGCGAAGACAGGCAAAAGGTATGCAGGCTGATGGGCATGCCTCCGGTATGGGTGTAGCCGCACTCGATATGGCAGTCGACCACCATGCCGGAACCGACGAAGCCCATGGCGCCCATGCCGATGGAATTTCCCAGCTGCATCAGCTCCAGTTCCAGTTCCGCCACCTTGGGGTCCGGGTTGCGGTCCCCTACCGTGCGCAGACAGGCGGCCTGTTTGCCCAGCTGCATGCAGGTGTCCTTGGAGCCGCCCAGCCCGATGCCCACGATGGCCGGCTGACAGGCCAGCCCGCGCTTGCCGAAGGCAATCAGCGTGTCCAGCACGAAGCGCTTGATGCCGTCTATGCCATCGCCGGGAAACAGCATGCGGTAGTCGGTGCCGAACAGGCCGCCCTTGTGCACGGTCGTGATTTCGATCCAGTCGGTATCGGGCTCGAACGACCATTCGACCTCGGGCGCGTTGATGCCGACGTTGTTGTTGTGGTCGGTGCGCCAGAGCGGATGCACGCGGTTGGGCCGCAGCGGAATGCTGAGCGTGGCCTCGGCCGTGGCGTGGCGCAGCGCGCGCTCCACCGCGACGAAGCCGCTGTCGACCGAGGCGTTGTTGCCCACCTTGACGTAGTAGCGCGGCAGGCCGGTGTCGGCGCACATGGGCCGCCGGTCCTGGTCGGCGGCCTCCCAGTTGTCCACCATGGCATGGATGACGAAGCGCGGCAGCTTGCCGGTTTCCTTCTTCTGCAGTTCCTGGATGCCTTGCTTGTAGTCGGCCGGAATCTCGATGGCCGCGCGGCGCATGATCTCCAGCGCCGCCTCTTCGACTTTCTGTACAGGGATGCTCATGGTGGGATGTGCCTTAGTTCTGGGGAATGCCCGCCTCGCCCTCGATGAGCGATTCGCCGGGTTTTACGATGTCGAAGGAAACTGGAACCATCTCCAGCGCCACCTCGCCGTCCTGCGCGCTCACGCGCGTGTAGCGGCTGGTGTGCAGATCTCCGGCTTCAGGAAAGTCCTCGCGGTAATGTGCGCCGCGGCTGTTCTCGCGCGCCAGCGCCGAGACCGTGATGACCTTGGAAATGTCGACCAGGCTTTCCATATTGAGCCAGTCGTGCCAGGTGAGGTTGTAGCGGCGGTCGCCGTCCGCCACGCCGATGTCGCGCAAGGCGGCGCGGTGGCCGGCGATGGCGGCCAGGCCATGCTCCATAGCCTCGCGGCGGCGCAGCACGCCGACGTCGTCCCACATGGTTTGCGAAAGCGCGTCGCGCAACTCGTGGATGCGCCCAGTTGGCCGGGAAAACGGGAACTCGGCGCGTTCGATGCCGCGTGCGATGATGCGCGGGTCCGCATCGCGCCACTGGCCGGACTTGGCGACATAGGCCGCCATCGCGTCGCCCGCGATGCCGCCGAACACCGTGGAATTGGCCACGCCGTTTCCGCCCAGGCGATTGGCGCCGTGCACCCCGCCGCAGTCCTCGCCCGCCGCGTAGAGTCCCGGCGAGGCCGTCGAACCATCCACGTTGAATTCGACGCCGCCCATCAGGTAGTGGGCGGTCGGCACCACCTCCACCTTGCCGCCCGCCAGGTCGAAACCGCAGTCCTTGCACCGGTTCACCATGCCAGGGAAAGTCTTGGCCACCTTGTCCGGACCCAGATGACTCATCTGGATATAGACGCCGCCCATCGGGCCCGTGCGGCCGGCGCGCATTTCGGCGTAGATGCCGCGGCTGACCACGTCGCGCGTGGCGCGTTCGCCGCGCTTGTCGTAGTTGGCCATGAAGCGCTCGCCGTCGCCGTTGAGCAGATAGCCGCCCGCCCCGCGCAGCCCTTCCTCCAACACCGTTCCGGTCATGCGCGTATCCGGCCCGCCCAGCAGGCCGGTGGGATGGAACTGCACCATCTCCATGTCCCGCAGCTTCAAGCCGTAGCGCAAGGCCATGGCCAAGCCGTCACAGGTCTTGTCGCCGGAGGGCGTGTGATAGCGGTACATCGTCGGCCCGGCCCCGGTGGCCAGCAGCACGGCCTTGGCCTGGATGAACCGATAGGCGCCGGTCCGCATGTCGATGAACAGCACGCCCGAGATGCCGGAGCCGTCGGCGGCCGGAATCAGCTCGATGGCGCGATGCTCTTCCAGTTCATCGACGTCCAGCGCCCGCACCTGCTCCATCAAGCGGTTGATGATCTCGATGCCGGTCAAGTCGGCCTTGTGCACGGTGCGGTCGAAGCTCTGGCCGGCGAACGCCTTGGAATGCAGCGTGCCATCGGGATTGCGGTCGAAGAAACAGCCGATCTCGTTCTCCAGCTCGCGCACCCGTTCGACGGCGCCTTCGACCAGGCGCCACGCCAGGTCCTGGCGCGGCAGCCATTTGCCGCCCTCGATGGTGTCCATGAAGTGGCGCTCCACCGAGTCGCCCGCGGCCAGCGCGACGTTGTAGCCGCCCTGGACCATGCGGGTACAGCCGCACTTGCCCAGCAGGCCTTTCACCGTCACCGTCACTTTCAAAGACGGATTTGCCTTCTTCGCGTGCAACGCCGCGAACAGGCCCGCGCCCCCGGTGCCCAGCACCAGAATGTCCGTCTTGATGTTCTCGATCCGCATTTCAGATCACTCCCGCGATGAAAACCAGGCCCGTCGCCATGGAGACCGCAAAGCCCCACCCGATCCAGGCGACGCGCGCATCCCGCGGCGACTTCCAGGGCAACAGCTCCAGCGCTAGCAGGCGCAGCCCGAAAAACATGTGCAGGGTCAGCAGCAGCACCAGCCCCCATTCGCCGAACTTCATCGCCGGCATGTCGGCAAGCTTGAGGAATCCGTCCAGCCGCGCCTGGTCCAGCGCCATCGCCAGCACGTAGAAGTGGGCGGGCAGGAACAGGGCCAGCGCCAGGCCGGAGAGGCGATGCCCGAGGAAGGCCCAGTAGGCCTGATGGTTGCGCGCGGATCTCATGGCATCAGCCCTCCAACCGCCGCGACGGCGCGCACGCCCAGGATGAGCAGTCCCAAACCGAACGCCAGCCCGACCACGGACGCGGCGCCGCGGCCCAGCCGCAGCCACTCGATCAGGATGTTGCGCACGCCGATCGGCACGTGGACCGACACGCTCAGCACGAACAGGCCGTAGAAGACGATCCAGAACCAGTTGCCCTGCGTGCGCGAGAGAATCTCGCCCGCGGTCAGCCCGCCACGCACCGCGTAGATGACCAGGCCCACGTGCACCAGGACAAACGGCGCCATCACCATCGCCGTCAGGCGCTGGAGCGCGAAAAGACGAGCTTCCATGTCAGCCCCCCTTGAGCAGGCTGAAGATGGCGCTGCGCTTCAATCCCGCAATGCTGCCCGTGGGGCTGAGGCTTACCGGACAGTGCTTCATGCAGCTGCCCTGGGTATGACAGGAGTTGCAGCCGCTGCCGGAGGTGGCCTTGCGCAGCACGTCCTTGGGGTCTGCGTGCCGTTCGTCGTTGAACAGCGTCCACGCCCGGTTCAGGGCGGCCGGGCCCAGGTAGTCCTTATCCCAGGACACCACGTCACAGGCCGCGTAGCACACGCCGCAGTTGATGCACTCGATGGCGGCGTCGGCCTGCTTGCGCTTCTTGCTCTGCGGCGACACCAGTGCTGGCGGGTCATTGCGCGTGGCCGTGCCGACGAAGGTATTGCCGGCGCGCGCCCACTTCTGGAAGAACTCGCTCATGTCGACGACCAGATCCTTGATCCGCGGCATGTTGCGCAAGGGTTCGATCACGATCACGCCCCCCTCTTCCACCCGGCTGACGTGGGTGCGGCAGGTCCAGCGGGGCTTGCCGTTGACCGTCATGGCACAGGACCCGCAGACGCCGACGCGACAGGCGTAGCGGTACGAAAGGTTCGGCTCCTGGGTGCGCTGCACTTCGGTCACCACATCCAGAACCGTCTGGTTCTCGCGCCACGGCACCGAATAAGTGGAATAGCTTCCGTCCTCGGTTCCCCGCGAGATGCGGACCGTGAGTTGTCTCTGATTCGTGGAGTTCTTGGTATCCATTTTCCGCCCTCGGACGACACCTTGCGTCCATGAACAGAATTCTGGATCTCGCGTATGAGTGAAGCAATATGGATTTGGTTGATATTTTTTGAAGTTATTTTCGGCCCGCCCAGAGGGTGCGCCGTGCGATCCGGCGACTGCCGCGCCGCGGCATCTTCAATGGATGGCGATCACTGGACGCAACAGGACCGCTGTCGGGCAGGAACCGAGGCAGGTGGGCAGGGCTCAATCGCCCTAAGAAGCATCTTTTGAAAAATTCGGTATACTTCGCCCTCGCTTGCCGGCACAGTCCCAGATCGCAACGATCGCGGATCGCGCAAGGCACGCAAATGCGGGAGTAGCTCAGTTGGTAGAGCGCAACCTTGCCAAGGTTGAGGTCGCGAGTTCGAGACTCGTCTCCCGCTCCAAATTTTGATTTTCAACCTCCTTCGCGGAGTTCTGGAAATCCTTGAAAAAGGGCCTTCGGGCCCTTTTTTCATTCCGGCTTGTGCCGCTTGGGAAATGAAGGAACACGGGCAATGGATATTGCATTGATCCTGCTGGTGCTTATCGCGGCATGGCAGGTGCTGCGCGTGCGCTATCAGCGCGCCCGCATTGCGTTGCTGGGGCGTCATCTGGGCGGTTTGCAGCTGGAGCGCCACATGGAAACACTGACGCAAGGCTACACCCGCGCCATCCGCGAAGACACCGAGAACCGCCAGCTACAGGTACTGGAAACCTTCGCCCAGACCGAACGCGCCGTGGCGGCACAAGTGCAGTCGCTGGCCGATGCCATGCAAAAGGAAAGTCCACAGGCCACCCGCGTGTCCACGCTCTCGTTCTGCGTGCCATACATCGAGCGCTTTCTTCCCGCGATGACACGGGATTTTCGTGAGCTGCTGCACATCCATGCACTCGGCTTGCGCCATGTCGTGGACAACGAAGGCCACTGGGACGCAAGAGAGCGCGCGTACCACCTCTCGGCGGAGTTGTATCTGCTGCAGCACAGTTGCCATTGGTTCTGCAAATCCCGCGCCGTGGCCGATGCACGGCTGATGCTGCGGCATCAGGTCAATCACCGGAAAGTCCTGGATTCAGTGTCTGCTGTTACCCGCTCGGCTTATCTGCGATGGCAGGGGGACGATAAACACTAAGACCAACGGCGCCTCGTCCGTTCTGGCCCCGCTCAGCGAGCATTCTTGAGCAAGTCCTTGAAAAAGGGGCGAATCTTTCGATTCGCCCCTTTTTCATTTGTTCTCGATTCCAGCCCGGCGCTGGCGCAGCAAGCGTCATGAACGCGACCCTTGCTGCGCCTGTCGGCGCCTGATCAGAAGCGCACGGCCAGCTTGAGCACGCCCGACTGCTGCCGGTTGCCGCCGCCGAACTGCGCATCATAGGCAATGCCCGCCGTCGTGTTGCGCGTGATGGCCATCTCGGCGCCCAGGCCCAACACCGCGGCGTTGCGCGCGATCGGCACGCCCGTCACCGAGAACGTGCTGCCGCCTTCGAAGGCCAACTGCTGCTTGGGCTGCACATCGCCCATGGCATGGCGCCAGCCCAGCGACGCGGTCAGGCGGCCAGGCGCGCGGTCGGAACCGAACTCCCAAGAGCCACGCAGTCCCAGCGTGGTGCTGGTCACGTCGTCGGAATTGCTGGACCCGTGCAGGGCCGCCGTGCCGCCGGACTCCTCGAAGCCGCGCGTGCGCAGCTGGTTCCACGCCAGGCCCGCAAACGGTTCGATGGTGTAGGCGTCGCCCAGCGGCAGGTTGTAGCCGAGCTCGGTGAACACCTGCGTCGACGAGGCGTGATACGACGACTCGAGCCGCTGGTTCAGGCTGCCGGCCGCCACGTCGCGTTTCGCGTCGATGTCATGCCAGGTGTAGGCCGCGCCGGCCATGAAGCGGATGTGGCCGGGACCGGCCTGGAAATTCCGCCCGCCGAACAGGGTCGCCGTATAGCTGTCGACATTGGTGCGCGAGGACGTGTCGTCGATCGAGTTGTGGCTGCCGATGTAGCCGACCGCGCCGCCCAAACGCCAGCCGCCGCCCACCGCGCCATCGCCGCCGACGAACAGGCCGCCCGACGATTGGCTCAGGCTGGACGCGTTGCTGTCGCCGTCGAACTTGCTCCAGTTGCCGAACGCTTGCGCCCAGACCGGCGATGCGCCGCTTTGCGGCATGGCGTCGGACGACGGGGCGCCCAGTTGGGCGGTGGGACGTCCGGCCAACACCGGCGCGTCGAGGTTGCCGCGCAGATGCGAGAGCGGCAGCGTGCGCACGGTGTCGCCCTGGCTCAGCAGTACGCTCGCGGTGCTGCCGTAGACTTCGCCCGAGAGCATCCTCAGGGCCGATCGCGCTTCGTTCGGAGTCATGGCGAGCACGGCATTAGCCACCTGGCTGGCGCCTGTGTTCTTGCCCGCGGCGATGCCGCTGTCGACCAGGGAAGAGCCGCTGCCGGTGGGCGGCGTTTCGTTGCCGGCGCTGGACGAGCCGTTGCCGGTCGAGGTCGAGCCATTGCCCGCCGAGGACGAACCGTTGCCCGTCGACGTGGAGCCGTTACCCGTCGAAGACGAACCGTCGCCCGTCGACGAAGAGCCGTTGCCCGTCGAAGACGAACCATTCCCCGTCGACGAAGAGCCGTTGCCGGTCGAAGACGAACCATTCCCCGTCGACGAAGAGCCGTTGCTGGTCGAAGACGAACCATTGCCCGTCGCGGGCGGTTCCTCTTTGTCCAGCGCTCCGCCCACGCTGCTCTCGTTGCCCGAGCCGCCGATGCTGCCGATAGGCACATCATTGCGCGTCAGCGTCATGTACGCATTCTTCGGGTCATAGCTGAGCGTGGGCGTCAGGAAGGCATAAGCGCTCGAAGCGCCAGTGAACTGACCCTGGATGCCGCCATCCGCCGTCAGGATGTTGTAGGTCGTGCGCGGCGCGTAGTTGCCGTCGGGACCCACGTGCGCCACGGTGCCGTCGAGATAGGCAACGCCGGTGACGTGGATGCGGTCGCTGAGGGTGCTGGCCGGATCGGCATGCACGCGGTAGATGGTGTTCTGGCCAAAGGTCAGGTTGCCGTTGACCGTGAGCGTGCCCATGGGCGTGCCATCGTTGCCGGGAGAGATGACTGCGGTGGGGTACAGATTGGTGCTGCCCACCTGGCCAACACCTGCCAGCACGACCTCGCGGCCGATGTCCATCGGACCGTTCAGCTTGCCGTCGATCTCCAGCGCGCCGTCGGCGATCAGGATGGGACCGGTGAGGCCGCTACTGTCGGCCGTCAGGATCACCGACCCCGGGCCGGTCTTGACGAAGCCCTGCGTGCCTTGCAAGGGGTTGTCGATGGTGTCGACGAATTGGCCCGAAGCATAGGTGCCATCGCCGACCACGATTGCGGGCGGATTGCCGCCGCTGCCAACCAGGGTGATGGGCGCGCCCTGCAGGCGATAGCGGTCGGTGGCGAACTGGATGCCCGACACGCGCACCGGACCTGCGCTGCCGTCCACGGTCACCGTGCCGGCCGCGCCAGTGAAGATCGCGTAGCCACCATCGGGCAGCGCGCCGGTGGCATTGCTCGGGCTGTTCCAGTTCGTGCCGGCCGCGCTCCAGGTGCCGTTGCCGCCGCCCGACCGCGTCGCGGATGCCGCGCCGTTGCCGTTCCACAAGTTGGTGGTGCTGGGGCCCAGGATGAGATTGATCTGCTTGTCGCCGGTCAGGTTCTGGATGGTGGCTGCAGGCGCGGAATCGCCCGAGACCGAACCCAGCGTCAGGCCGTTGCCGCTCATCGAGCCGCCATACGACAGGATCCGGTAGTAGCCGGCGTTGACGCCCAAGGTATTGACCGTGACGTTCAGCGTGGTGTTGTTGATGGCGGCATTGCCGCGCACGGTGATGTTGTCGCCAGTGCCGGGTTGCGTGATCGGCAGCCCCGCATAGCCGGTCTCGAAATTGAACACGGCGTTGTTCATCGACAGGTTGCCGTTGACGACCAGATTGCCGTTGGAGACCCCCGTCGGCGTGCCAACTTCATACCCGGGCGCCACACGCGCGCCGGATACGTTGAGATCGCCATTGATCGAGCCAAAGCCCGCGACGGTCCCGTTCGAATTCGCATTGACGTTGCCGCCGAGCGTGACGCCCGAGCCGCCGCCGTTGCCGCCGATCACCAGCGTGCCGCCGTTGACATCCACCCCCCCGGGGAAATTGGCCGAGCCGTCGAACACCTGCGTATTGCCCGACGTCACCGTCAAGTCCGCAGCCGTGACGCCACCGCAGTAGGACGCGCTCAGTGCGAGCGTCGCCGTCAGCCATTTCTTCGTGTCATGTATCAACGTAAATCCTCCCTATGTCGATTAATTAATTTGATAAACCCAAGGCATTACCGGATCGCTATAAAAGTATTATTAAGTAACCGGGCAATCCAAATGGGCGAAACATGTTTCTCGAAAAAAGGAGGCAATTTATACCCCTTTTTTTTCAATACCAAAAATTAATTAATAGATACCATCTTTATTATTTAAATCAATGATATGGATACCATCCAATAATTAAATAAACAAACTTGGATACCATCCATTTTTGAAAATTAATTAAATTGGACAATATCCAAATTGATTATTTTTCTAAAACGGATACCATCCGGATAAGTAAACCAGAGATGCTTCCAGCGGCTTTTCAGTGCACTCGGGAAACAAATTGACATAGCCGGGCTGTATGCGCAGGGCGCAATGCGCGGCCCAGCTTCCAGAATTTTCTTATCCGTCCAGATCGGCCCGGCCCATACCATCGCTTGCATGATGGCCGCCCCCAGCCTCCCCGACGGATACATGCCGGCAAGCAGATTGCCGATGATCCTGCTGCACCTGCTCGCCATGGCGCTGCTGGCATGCATACTCGTCGGGACGATGCTGTCCATGTATTGGTCCTTCAGCGACGAGGTCTCCAGTTACCGCCGCCGCATGAACGCCGCCGCCGACCGGGCGCAGATCTTCTTCGACCAGCGCGAAACGCTGCTCCGGGCCGTGGCCGGCTCGTCGGTACGCAACACCGACCGCATACCGGCCCAGCAAACACCCAGGACTTTCGGCCAGACCGGACAGATCAACGTGATCCCGCTGACCAACGGGGCGGACGCCTACGAGTGGGCGCTGATCCTCACCCGCCGCAATCGGGCGGACGTGGCGGCCGCCAATGCGCGCATTGTCTACACCACGCTGGCCGAACCCGGCTCGACGCATCTGGCGTTGGACGACACACGGCGCAGCAGCCACGCCCTCTCGAGGGACACCGAGAAGTGGCTCTACGAAACCCTGGCCGCGCGCCACGCCACGCCGAATCCTGAGGACGGCCGCGCGCCCGTCGTCTGGATCCGGCCCCTGACGGACTCCCACGATCATCTGTTTCTCTATACCCCGCTGGACACGACCGGGCGCGAGCAGACCTGGGTCGGGCTGGAGGTTGACGACATCGCATCCGTGATCGCTGCGGAGCACGCCAGCGACGGCGCAAGCTATGCGCTTTACGACAGCGACAGCCGGGTGGCTTTGCAAGGCGGATCCGAGCCGACCGCCAGCAACTCGATATCGGCACGGCTGGCGCGCGATTCCTTCGGCTTCCAGGGCCAAAGCTGGCTGCCCCATAGCCTGGCGCTGAGCAAGGCCGTCGGCGAGGCCGGCTGGCGGCTGATCTACTACGTGCCGACGCAGGATGTGCTGCGGCATGGCGCATCCGCCCTCTGGGCCGTCGGCGCCGTCGCGGCCTGCTTGAGCGCGGTGGTCCTGCTGGGCGTACGCCACATCAGGGACAAACTGGTTTCGCCGGCGATGAGGCATCAGACGGCGCTCATCGATAGCCTCGCCTTGAACCGGAAGATCATCGAAGTCGCACCGATCGGACTCAGCCTGGTCCGCCCCGCCGACGGCACCCAGGTCATATCGAACGAGGCCGCGCGCCATCTGCTGGATGCGCACGACAGCTGGCGTGAAGACACGCGCGCCGCAGGCGACCAGACCGGCCGGCACGAATATCAGCTCGGCGACGGGCGCACGGTCAGCCTGACGTACGCCGCGACCAACTACCAATCCGAGAATGTGGTGATATGCGCCATCAGCGACATTTCCGCCCAGAAGGAAGTGGAGCGCACCCTGCGCAATGCCAAGCAGGCCGCCGATCAGGCGAACGACGCGAAGACCTTGTTCTTCGCCACGATCAGCCACGAAATCCGCACACCGCTGTACGGCATTCTCGGCACGCTCGAGCTGCTCGCGCTCACGCCCATGACGACCCAGCAGCAGCAATACCTGCACACCATGCAGCAGTCGTCCTCGACCTTGTTGCGCACCATCAACGACACGCTGGACCTGTCACGCATGGAGGCCGGCCACGAGGACCTGATCCTGTCGGAGTTCTCCCCCACGGAGATGCTGGAAGGCGTCGTGGCCAATTATGCCGCCCGCGCCCAGGGCAAGGGACTGCAGATATTTGCGATCGCCGGCACCGGCATGCCGGCAATGGTGCGGGGAGACCCGACCAGGCTGCAGCAGATCCTCAACAACCTGGTGAGCAACTCCGTCAAATTCACCGAGGCGGGCCGCGTCGTGCTGCGTGCGACCACAAGCGCGGTCGCAGCGGGCAAGGCGACGCTGCGCTTCCAGGTCGCGGATACCGGCGTGGGCATACGCGCGGAATCGCAAACCCAGCTGTTTGAACCCTATTTCCGGGCGCATTCCGGCCAGGTCCAGGACGCGGCCGGCACCGGTCTGGGCCTGGCCATCAGCCGGCGCCTGGTCGATCTGATGGGCGGCAGCCTGTCCCTGGTCAGCGAGGTCGGCCTGGGTACCAGCATCACATTCGCCATCACGCTGGATGTGACCGAAATGGAACCGGCATCGCCCATACAGCTGCGGCGCAGCGCCGTCTACGTCAGCGGCGCCATTCCCGAGGTCGTGGCGAATGCATGCGCATGGCTGAACAAATGGGGCGCCATTGCCATACCGTATCGAGGACAGGGCCATGTGCCGGAAGCCGACAACGCCGTCCTGCTGCAGACCTGGCCGCCCGGACAGTCTGAGGCGTCCTGGACCGGAAGCAAGGTCCGCGTGCTCGTCCCAGGCGCGGACCATGCTTCCATCGCAGCGCGCGGCGGCCGCCTCGGCATCGCGAGCCAGGGCAATCCGTTCAGCATCGGCGTGGCGGTAGGGATGGCCCAGCACGGCCGCGAACAGACCTTGCTGCCCCCTCCCTGCGCGCCACGCCTGTCGCTGGGACAACGGATCCTGGTGGTGGAAGACAACGCGATCAACCAGCTCATCCTGCGGGAGCAGCTCGAACATCTGGGGTGTTCGGCCACCATCGTCTTCAATGGCCGCGAGGCGTTGCAGCGCTGGGACCCTGACAAATTCGACGCCGTCATCACCGATATCAACATGCCGATCCTGGATGGCTACGAACTGGCGCGCGCCCTGCGCGAGCTCGGCTACCAGGGAACCATACTGGGCGTGACCGCCAGCGCGGCGCCCGAAACCATCACCAAGGGGCTGGAAGCCGGAATGAACCAGGTGTTGCTGAAACCCCTGCCCATCCTGGCCCTGACCGCAACCCTGCATGCATACGCAGAAGGCTGAAAACAAAATGCTGTCCAAACTCAAGGTACTGGTACTGGACGATCACGCCTACCAGTGCGTCCTGCTGAAAGACATGCTCGAAGAGGCGGGCTTCGTGCACGTCGACACGACGCTGGACGCGCAAGATGCCCTGGAGCGGATACGAAGGGAAGGCCATCAGCTGGTGCTCATGGACGTAGACATGCCCGGCATGGACGGCGCGCAGTTCATCCATGAACTCGCTTGTCGCAATCTGAATCCGATACTGGCGATCGTCACGGGATGTTCCCGCCGCATGAGCAACAGCATCGGCCTCATGGCAAAAGAGCGTGGGTTCGCCGTGCTGGGCACATTCATCAAGCCCGTGACCCAGGAGCAGATCGGCAGCCTCGCGGTGGGCCTGTTGAGAAAGCCGCTCGCGCAGCCACCCGCGCAGCCCCACGCCTGCGCCAACCCCGCCCGGCCGCTGCTTGATCGGCGCCTGCTTGAAAGCGCGCTGCGCGACGGCAGCATCCACGCCTGGTTCCAACCGAAGAAATCACTCGTCTCCGGCAACATCGTCGGCGCCGAGGCGCTGGTCCGCTGGCAACACAGGGAGCTGGGCCTGATGCTGCCGTCCTCGTTCCTGGCGTCGCTGCGCGCCTACGACATGGATCACGAACTGCTCCTGCGCATGCTGGACGATGGCCTGAAAGCCTATTCCATCTGGCGCGAGCGGGGCCACCGCATCCCCATTTCGATCAATCTTTCCGCCAGCCTGCTGGACCTTCCGCAACTGCCAGACGAACTCCATGCCATGGTCGCCCGGCTGGGCGTTCCCGCCTCGGACGTGACCTTCGAACTGCTGGAAGACGCGATGCCGACACTCGCGGGCCAATTCCACATGGGGGCAAGCCGCCTGCGCCTGAAGGGTTTCGGCCTGTCGCAGGATGACTTCGGCAAGGGCTACAGCTCAATGTACAGCCTCATCTCCACGCCCTTCACCGAGGTGAAGATCGATCGTGCGTTCGTCAGCGGCGCCGCAACGGACGAGGTACTGGCGGCCGCCCTGGTGGCCTCTATCCAACTGGGACGGCAACTCGGCCTGCAAGTAACGGCCGAGGGCGTGGAAACGCTGGAGGATCTGCAATTGCTGCGGCGTATCGGCTGCGATGTCGCTCAAGGATTCCTGATCTCCGCCGCGGTCAATGTCGCGACCTTCTGCGAGTTGCTGGCCTACGAGCCCAGTTCCTATTTCACCCCTCTGTCCCCGCCCCACTAAGGCTGGGCCTGCCGTCACCACTCCAACACTGGATATGCCGCTGAAGAAGAAAAGCCGCGGCCTGCGCCGCCTGAGTATCGCGTTCCTCTGCGCCCTTCCCCTCGCCCTGCTCTGCGCCGCCGCGCTCTACTGTGGACAACAACAAGTCCAGCGGCGGCATGCAGAATTGCTGAGGCTCGACCTCCCGACGCTCGTGCACACTAATGCCTGGCTTTTCGCCTACGCCTTGCTGCTGCTCGCGGCCGGACTCTATGTGTGCGCCATCTTCTGGTACTGGTGCAGCCGTTGCGTCGTCCAACCAGCGAATGCGGCGCGGCAGGCGCTCGCCGAATGCGAGGCGCTCAGCCGGACGATGCTCGCCACGGTGCCCTGCGCGCTATGCGCGCTCTCCCGCGCCAACGGCCGGCTGGTCTTCAGCAACGCCCTGGCGCTGCAATGGCTGGGAGCGGGCGCTGGCCAGGCTCTGCCGGATACGCCCGATGCCAGACGCCTGTTGCAGCAAGCCCTGGTTGCAACGGAGCCAGGCAACATCGAGGCGTTCAACGCCCATGACGGCCGCTCGCTGGCGGTAGCCTATGCCCCCACGCAGTACCGCAGGCAGGATGTGGTGCTGTGCGCCTTCGCCGACACCAGCGCGCGCGCCGAGATGGAGCATCTGCTTGGCCTCGCCAAGGCCCAGGCCGATAAGGTCCACGAATCCGGGGCCGGTATCCTGTCCAACATCACCCGCGAGATCCGCGCGCCGCTGTACGGGCTGCTGGGTACTCTCGAAGTGCTGGGCATGACCGCACTTGACGCGGAGCAACGGCAGCACGTCGGCCGCATCCAGAACGCCTCCCTCGTACTCGAACAGCTCATCGGCGACCTGCTCGACATCGCCAGGATAGAGTCCGGCCAGTTCGCCCGGGAGGCCGGCGCGTTCGACCCGCGCGAGCTGGTCGAAAGCACGCTGGCGGCCCATGCCCCGATGGCCGAACAGAAGGGACTGATCATCTACGGCTGCCTGGACACCGCGGTGCCGGATTGCGTCCACGGCGACGCCGGCCGCATCCGGCAAATCCTGAGCAATCTGCTGAGCAACGCCATCAAGTTCACGGATTCCGGTCACGTCGTCGCCAGGCTGCGAGCCCAGGCAATGCCCGACGCCAGAGTACGTCTAGACCTGCAGATTGCCGATAGCGGCATCGGCATCTCCCCGTCCGAACAGGCCATGCTGTTTAAGCCTTTCCATCAGGCCGGCGCCGGCCCTCGGGCTGAGCGCGGCGCGGGCCTCGGCCTGGGCCTGTTCCTGTGCGCCCGCCTGGCGGCGTTCATGGGGACCCGTATCCAAGTCATCAGCGAACCGGGGCTGGGCAGCAGCTTTTCCGTTTCCTTCGTGCTGGAACAGGCGGACGAACCCTCCGGCGCGGCCCCCCAGTTGCAGGGCCTGCACGTGCTGGTGCGCTGCGCGCGCAAGGAAGCGGGCGAGAGCGTGGCCCAATGGCTGCGGCACTGGGGCGCCCAGTCGAGGACAGTGCCTGCCGGCATCGTCGCTACCGGCGACGGGGACGGCATGCTGATCGACCTGGCGTTGGACAAGAATGCCGAACATGCGCCATGGAAAGGCCCGCGCATCGTAGCGGGGACCGCGGGCAGCGGCGGCAGCGCCGCCCTGGTGGACCGCCATTCCGCGCGCCAGATAGGCTATGCCGTGCAGAATCTGATGCGGGGCGAGTCCGGTCCAGGGCCAGACACCCTGTCACCGATCCATGGCCTCCTCAATCTTCGGATCCTGGTCGTGGAGGGCAATCTCATCAACCGGGCCACGCTGCACGACCAGCTCATGCGCCTGGGTTGCCACATCACGCTCGCGGCGGACGGAGCCGAAGGACTGGCATTGTGGAACATACGTCCCTTCGATCTGGTCATGACGGATGCAGACATGCCCGGCATGAGCGGCTATGCGCTCGCCAGGGCCCTGCGCGCCCAGGGCGCCATAGCTCCCATCATTGCCCTGGTCATGAGCGCGACCCATGCGGAGGAACAGCGGTGCGAGGCGGCCGGCATGAACGGCTGGCTCGCCAAGCCCATAGGCTTGCGTGCGCTCAGGCAGCGGCTCCAGGCATACGCCGCCGCTCCCCGCAAGCCCGAGATCCCGGCCGCGACGCCGCGGATTGCAACGGAATCGCCACGGACCGGCACGCCAGGGGTCCCCGCCAAATACAAGGCCATCTTTCTGGAAACCATGGATAAGGATCTCGTGCGTCTGGAAACCGCGATGAAGAACGGCGACAGCACGGATGTCCGCGCCTTGCTGCACCGGATACGCGGGGGGCTGGCCGCCGTGCACATGGCCCCTCTGCTGAACCTGGCGGAAGATCTTTCCGCCCTGCTGCGCAAGGAGGGCGTGGGCGGCACGATGCCCCAGCAGCTCGCCGCGCTCATCGCGCAGCTGCGCGGCAAGATGCGAGAAATCGCGAAAGAAAGCAACGGTTGACCCATCCAGCGCCGAATTTCTGCAACGGCGGCGGGATCGGATGCATGCCATTCGAAGCAATTAAGAATATTCCCATGGCCCCCACTCCCAGTGATTTCTAGAATCACACGCTGAAAAACAGAATGCATGCCATGCGCACACACGTCGTCGCCATCCTGGCCGGCAGCGCGCTGACCTGCGCCCAAAACAATGGAATCTCTTCCCGGCGGCGGAGCCGATTCCCGCCCAGCATTTCGATCATCGGCACAAGCCGGTTATCAACCCGTCTTTTCCGCAGATGGCCGGGTATGCGAATACGCATTGCCCGATCTGCCGCCAGACCAATCATTCCCACGACTCGACAGCCATCCCGCCGAGCACGAACTCCAGCACGCGCTACACCTCTTCCGGCAGGGCAATCAAGGCATACCTCTGTCACTCACCTATGCGCGCGATACCGCCGGCTTCCCTTGGTCGGCGCAGAGCCTGTGCGCGGAGCTGAACCTGGCGCTGGATAAAAACCACCTGCGCTTGCAGTCCGGCCAAGCCGAAGACGGCGCGACGGGTCCGAGCTATCCGGCATCGCTGGTCACGCTCAACATCCCCATGACATGGGATCTGCTGCCGGATGCCGAACTCCACAAGAGCCGGCACGATTTCAATACCGGCTTGAGGGTAAGGATCAGCCCGACGCTGGTAGAAGGTCGGCCGGTCCCGCACGGCGTGCTGCGCGTCGTGGGCCTGCACCTGAAGATCCCCGAGCGGCTCTCGACGCATCCCATGCTGCATGGAAGGTTCTTCACGCTTTTGCAGCGCGCGCAGGCGTTCAAGCTGCCAGTGCTGGTGATGGGCATCAACGACGCCACCGATTTTCATTGGATGCGGTCGTTTCCCAACCTGACGTTCCAGGGAGATCTGCTGTCCACCCGCATCGGCGCGGACAGCCTGGAATTGCTGCTGACGATGGGAGGCGACCGATGGCGGGACTTCAAGGTGGGGGGCCGTGCGCGATAGGCGCGCATGAGCTGGAATTCCTCGGCATCAGAACAAGAAATTTCTCAGCCCTGGGGCAGCGTTGAACAAGGATGATGCATGGGGTCGGACGCACACGAGGCGTCCGCTACACAGCCCCGCCTTCAACAACCTTCGAAGGCATTCATTCAACATCAACTCCAGGTTTTCATATGAAACTGAACAAGATCCTGATCGTGATGGGATTGGCCGGCGCGTTTGCCGGCATGGCGCATGCGGCTACCCCTGCGGAGACAAGCAAAAGCGTCACCAAGAGCATCACCCTGACGGCCCAGATCAACGACGCGATTTTCGTGTCCAAGCCCGACGGCTCCACCTGGTACGGCACCGAGGAGCTCGAACCGGCAGACTACAGGCAGCTGACATTCTCCAAGACGCTGCCGATCCGCATATTTTCGAAGGCCCCTGGGATTAACGTCAAGCTCGCCCAACCTCTGAAAATGTCCAACGGACACCTCGAGATGACCAACGCACAGGTGATCTTGACCCACGCCGCAGGCGACCAAGTCCTGGAATACGACAAACCCAACAAGATTTCCCAGGTCGTGCAGGGCAACGGTGGCTACGACGAAATCCACAATCTGGAAATCAGTGTAGATAGCCCCCAGCAAACCAACGGCCAGACCCCCAACGGCAGCTACAGCGGCAATCTGGTCATGGTCTTCGAACCGGCCCCTTAAGCCTCGCTCGAGCACCTTTCTCCAAGGCCCCGTCCGGGGCTCTTCCTTCCCCTTTTGGACTGCAGGGCATGCACGCTCATTGGGTTTCCTTTTGCCTCAAAAAAATCCTGCCGTGCGTTCTTGCTGCGTCCTCCACCCAGGCCTTCGCGCAAGTGAAGATTTCCTACGGCATCCCGGAAGGCTTCAGCGCGGTTGAAATGGACAACAGCGCAAGCTACGTGTCCAGCTTCAACGGCAGGACGCTGCCGGGATTGATTGCCTATTCTTTGGAACAGAACCGACTCGCGTTCGATCCCGTCAAGTACGCGGAAAACGGCGTGACGGAGGAAGAAATAGAAGCCATCCGCCGGGTGGTTTCCACGATCGACTACAAGCAATGCATCAACGGCTGCGACCTGCGCGTGGCGGAGCACTACGTCACCATCGACAAGATCCGCCGCACATTGCAGATCAGAAGCTCGCGCGACGACTACCTGTCTCCCGCGACCACCTGGGGGCTGATCAACAATCAGTCGCTGGACTTGCGCGGATCCTCCGACAGCTATCGCGCCATGAACGTCAGCGGCACGACATGGCTGGGCCTGCCGCTGCGCAGCTTCGGCTACATGAGCTGGTACGGCAGCCGCAACCGCATGCGCGGCCGCAGCAATGGCGATCAAGGGATCTCCTCTTACTTCCTGCAGAAGAATTTTCACAGCACCTACGTGCGGGCAGGCAAGCAGAACAGCCTCGACTACGCCTCGGGCTCGGTCAGCACGATGCTGTCGCCCAGCTTCGATCAGTTCGTCACCATCGGCAGCCAGAACCATTTGCGGGCCGACCGCGATACGGGTTCGCTGGTGCTGTATTCCACCGCCGAAGGAAACTACGAGTTCTACCGCAACGGACGTCTCATCCTGAAGCGGCCCGCCATACTCGGCCGCAATGAAATCAGCTTCATCGACCTGCCTGGCGGCTACTACCCGGTGGAGATCCGGCTGGTGGACCGCAACGGCAATCTGATCAACCGCGAAACTCGCGACATCAACAACCTGAACTTCAACGGCGGTGGCGGCAATTCCTGGCACATGACCGCGGGCAAGGAAATGGGCGCAGGCGGCCAGCTGCTTCAAGCTGCCGTCAGCCGCAACCTGAGCCAGTTCTACCTGAACGCCTCGTTCATCAGCGGCGACCAGTCCCGCTGGGCGGGCGAACTGAACATCACGCGCCCCTCCCGCATCGGCACGGCTGACCTCACTCCCACAGTGGGCGTCCTAGGCGGCGAACGCGGCGCGGGCGGCTATTTCAACCTGTCGATGAACGATCCCTTGCTGGGCAGCCTCTCGGCCAGCCGCTATCAGATTTCAGACGTATCGCGCTTCTATTGGGGCGCGCCCAGCACCAGCTTTTCATACAGCAGAAGCGTGGGCGATGTCATGCTGGGCTATAACTACAACAAGCACAGCCGCGGCGAAATACAGCAAGCCGAAGCACGCTGGCACTACCGCCCCAACGGCCTGTGGTCGACCTTTTCCCTGGGCGTGCAAAAGGGCGGGTACGGTCGGGGCGACGACGGCTACGCCGTGTACTTCAACATGAGCTGGACCCTGGACAAGACGCAAGCCAGCTTCCGCGCTGCCCGCCAGGGCGGCGAAACGCAACTCAGCGGCGACTATCGCAAGGATTTCGAGGACAGCTACGGCACCTCGATGGCTGGCGTCACGGTCAACCGGAGCAGCACAAGCAACAGCGTCAACATTTACGGCAGCCGCTCCGGCACTCGTGGCGATACCTCCCTCAACCTGGGCCACAGCGACTTCGGCAGCAACGCGGATTTCAACTACCGCGGCATGCTGGCGGCCAGCGCCAAGGGCATAGCGGTAGGACGCTACAGCAGCAGCGGCAGCGCCATGCTGCTGGACACGCCCGCCATCGACGGCACCGCCTACGGATTCAGCGTGGAAGGCCATCCGGTGGGCGGCGGCGGCACCTACGCCGTACCGCTAGGCCAATACCGCGACGTTCCCTTCGCCCGCGTCCTGAGCAACAGCGAGCACATGGACATGAGTATCGAAGTCCCTGCCAACGTCGTGCGCGCCCATCCTGGCCAGGTGTATGCGGCGCAAGCCAAGGTGGCGATCAACATGGTCTACAGCGGCATCCTGATGGATCCGTCCGGCAAGCCCCTGGGCGGAACCATCCAGGAAACTGGCGACACGGCGTACCCCAACGGACTGTTCTCCATCGCCAGCAAGACGGTGCTTACCAAGATCACGCTGCGGCAGCCCGGCAGGAACTACACCTGCGACCTCGGCAACGCCATCAACGGCAGCTACTACCGCTGCCAATAATCGGACATCCGACAAGGAACCACGATGCCACGCAAGACCCTGCTCACGCTATTCGCTTCGATGCTGCTGGCCGCGCCGCCGGCGCAAGCCGAAGGCGAGCTGCTGGTGATGCCGGCCCGGATCAAGGTCTTCAACGGCCACGACTACGGCGTCACCGTCAAGAACGTTGGCGACGCGCCGCTCTACCTGTCGGCCACGCTGCAGAAGGTGAAGAATCCCGGCTTCGACCCCGAGGAGCAGGTGCCGCTGAGCCAGCTCGAGCATCCCGGCCTGCTCGCCAGTCCGGACAAATTGACGCTGGGGCCGGGCCAAAGCCGCGCGATCAGCCTGAAGTCGCTATCCGTGCCCACCGCGGAAGAGATGTACCGCCTGTACGTCGTGCCAGTGAGGGCGATGCAGGTCGAAGAGGCGCCCCAGGACAAGATCAGCGCGCCCATGTCAGTTTCCATAGGTTATGGCGTGCTGGTCCAGCACATGCCTCCTCCAGGTCAGCAACGGTCGGGCTGGTCGTATCGCTGCGAAGACGCGGGTGTGAGGCTGGAGAATACCGGCAATGTGTCGCTGGTCCTTGCGGATATCGCATCGTCTGACCGCAGGCTGGAGCAGAACCGGGTGGTGTTGTTTCCTGGCGCGTCGCGGCGTTTCGAGGGCAAGAAGCTCACGATGCTGATCGGCGATGCGCCGCAGGGTTTCGATTGCCGCGGATGAGCATGGCGCAATGTACGAGGGACCAACCATGAGATTGCCGAATTTCAAAGGATGGATGATGCCGCGACCAGTTGCTGCCGTACTGGCAACAAGCGCGATGATCTCCAGTAGTGACGCCTTGGCATGGCGGGGCATCTACTACAGCGACCTGAGCAACGGCTATAGCGATTGCACCTACCAAAACAATGGCAATGGCACCAGCACGCTGGGCGTGACCATCAGCTATAAGAACATTCAAGGTCACCTAGGCAGGCATAGCGGGCCGTTCCTGAGCCGAGGAATCCTTATATACACCTATGAGAAAGATGGCAAACTGCAGCAGTCTGGTCACTATGCCAGTGCTGTCTACATGGATGGCGTTCGGGACTGGGGGAAAACAAGCGGCATTGACTACATGGTCTACGATAACGGTGATCCCCGTTACGCCACGATCTGGCGCGATACATCCGCGAGAGTCGTGCGGGTAACGGTCGTTGTCGATAACAAGCACCTTGCACCGTGGCCTGCCATTGGGGTAAGAGCAGCGAATGTCACGCAAAAGAACGACATCGTCGAAATAACCGGACTGGCCTATATCGGCGCAGACAGCGCAACGGGCAACTGCAATATCATCACCGATCCGAAGATTCCGCCCCCACCTGTGGCTCCCAAGATCCACATGACCGCGCCGGACTGGAACCTCGGAGAGTTGCTGCCCGGAGCGCCTGCGGAAAGGCCATTTTCTGGCGCCGGCGAAGAATTGTGCTTCACCTACGACCACCTCAAATGGACAGGATTGCGCTACGCCATCAACGCGACCAACCAGAACGGCCTGTCGGGCAATGGCTGGTACCAACTCAAGCACCTGACCTCGCCTTCCGACACAGTGCCGTACCGAGTCGTGCTGCGGAACGCGACGACCAGTACCCAGGTCGCGCTGCCCAACACCAGCAACATGGTTTCCGCCTTGGGCAACAGCGGACGCGACTGCTTCATCCCCACGTTCACGGCTGACACGCCCAAGGCGGCGAAGGAAGGCGACTACAGCGACGTGCTCACCTTCACGGTCGTCGCACGGCCTTAGCTCATGCCATGAGCGTTCATGTCTTTCCCCGGCAATTCGCCCGCCGCACCGCGTTTGTCGTCGCAGCACTCGTCCTGCTCTGGCCCCAGCACGGCCAGGGGGCCGGCATCCTGCACCTGCCGAGAGCGGAACTGCGCCTGGAACCCGGTCGAGCGCCGAGCGAACTGCTGGCGGAAAACCGTGGCGACAGCCCCCTCTATCTGGATGTGGAACAGCATCTGCTCCTCAATCCCGGATTGACGCCGGAGGTGCTGGCGCCAGTTGGCGAAACAGAGCGACCCAGCTTGCTGGTCACCCCTAAGCGCCTGATTCTGGCGCCGGGACAAAAGTACCGGATGAGCGTGCGCGTCTTGCATGCGCCTGCCCGCACGCAAGTCTGGCGCATCACCTTCCGGCCCAGGGAGCGGGTGATTCTGAACGGCGGCGAGGCCGATGGCAGCGCGCCCCTGATCATCAACATGGCGTACGGCGTTCTGATCTATCAGATCGCCGAGCACGCTCAGCCTTGAAACCCATGAGAACCCGGACATGAACAGAATCTCAATCCGCGCGTGCCTGATGCTGGCCCTGGGAATGCTCCCTGTCGCAGCTTCCGCCGTGGATATCGTCCTGACCGGCGATACCACTAGCAGGATCACCGCCACGGTCAGGGCCGCCAACAGGCTGCTGGTCACGGACGACAAGGGCGGCTGGTTCGACCAGGGCTTGGCCATGCAGCAGCTGCGCGGATGGGAATCTCCCTATGAAACGCAGGCACGCTTGCGCATCGTGTCCTCGAGCGGCGCGTTTCAGGTGCGCATGGATCGGCCGCTCGAAATCCGCAACACGGCCAACGCGGCCCTGGTGTTCCGTCGGCCCAAGGTTTCCCTGGCCGCGGAAGACGGGGAGCAGAAAACCCTGGAAGTAGGCCTGGACGTGAAATTCCAGAATCCGTTTGCGCCGGTTGCAGGCGAGGACTCCATCGGCTACTACGGGCTGGCGATTTCGGCTTATCCGCCGGAAGGCAATTTCAAGGAGACGGCAGGCAGCTATGTCGGCGAGCTGTCGCTGGTCTTTGAACCCTCCGCTCGGATCCCCTGATGCACCATACGCGGCCGAATTTCGCGGAGATGCGGATGAAATCCTCCGGTTGTCTGCTGTTGCTTCTCGCGTCCTGGCTTGCCGCGCCTGCCTTCGCACATATCGACGTGACGCCCAAGCTCGCCGTCGTGCAAGGCAAGCCGGCGTCGGTCCATATCGTCAACCAGGGCGATCGCGCGGAGTACGTGTCCGTTACCCTGTCACGCCTGCTCAACCCGGGCGTCGAACCTGAACAGGAGCGCCTGGAACCTGTCGTGCAAACGGAGCAGCCTGCGCTCTACGTCTACCCGTTCAAGCTCTCGCTAGGCTCGGGGCAGAGCAAGACCATCACCCTCAAGCCGCTGGCCGAAGTGGATCAGGAGCAGGTCTACCGGCTGGATATCAAGCCCGTCGTCAACCTGCTGGATCGGGCGGGACAAGGTACCACCGGCAATGTGGTCGTCACCCTTGCGTTCAGCACGCTGGTCAGGCTGCTGCCGCCGAGCGAAACCTCGGAACTGTCGCTGCGCTGCGAGCCGGAAGGCGCCTGGCTCGCAGCGTCGGGCAACGTGCGCTATCAGGTCAAGGACGCCGTCGTCGATGGCCGGCCGGTGGATCCATTCAACGTCTATCCGGGTACGCCCATTCTGCTGAAAGGCCGCGCGATATTGGTTCCCGGCCAGCCATCCTGCCCTCCCTCCGGGCGCTGATTCCCGCCAAATCCGCGCCGGGCGGCGCCAACGGCCATGGCGCCGACGCCACACACACGCCCCTTCGGCAGTGCTGCATTCGCGCACTTGCGGTAACCTTCAGCCTGAACAAATCTGAGGTGTTGGAAATAACAATGGGTTTTGAAAAACTTGCCGACCTGCGCGAGCAGCTGCGGGCACAGGCTCAAAAGGCGGTGCCGGTCCAACCGAAGGCGGCAGGCCGGACAAAGAAGCGGGAGCCTGATCAAGCGAACGCTACGGCGCGGCCGCAGCAAAAGCGCGAGTCTGGTCAAGCGAAGGCTGCCGCCCGCCCGCAGCAAAAGCGCGAGCCCGTCGACCCCGCGGTCGAGGCCATCTGGCGCCTGCAGAAGCACTTCCCCCAGGCTTTCCCCAAGAATCCCGCGCCCAAGCTGCCGCTCAAGCAGGGCATCCTGGCCGACGCGGCCCAGCATCTGGAAAAGCTGGGCATGACGGAAGAACAGCTCAAGCAGGCCATCGCCACCTGGTGCAAGGGCAGCCGCTACTGGGGCAGCATGGTGGCGGACGCCACGCGCGTCGACCTGCAGGGCGAGCCCGCGGGCACGGTGACGGCGGAACAAGCCGCCTATGCCCGCCGCCAGGCCTCGCGCCGGCCGGCCGGCAAGGCCCGTCCCGCGAAGAAGGCTGCCGCGCCGGCGTCCTCGCCTACGGCCGCGCCTGCTGATGCGCCCGTCGACGCGCCCGCTCCGGAATCCGCGCCCGAGTCCACGGCCACCGCGCCGGTGTCCAGCGACACCCCCTGACGGCACCACACAACCCGGCTGTGCAGGGATTTTTCACCTTCCCCGCGCAACCGGGCTACACAAGCCTTAATTTCTGTGTATAATCGCTGTCTTTGGTGGACACGGCCTTCTGAAAACCAAATCAGAAATCACACCAAAAACGCAGTACCCCCGCGGGAGTAGCTCAGTTGGTAGAGCGCAACCTTGCCAAGGTTGAGGTCGCGAGTTCGAGACTCGTCTCCCGCTCCAAATACAAAAAGGAAGCAACGGCCTACACCGCGCTTCCTTTTTTCTTGCAAGTGCTGGCGCAATGGCAGAGTGGTTATGCAGCGGATTGCAAATCCGTGTACGTCGGTTCGATTCCGGCTTGCGCCTCCAGTGATTTCTCAAAACCCGCAGATAAAACTCTGCGGGTTTTTTGTTTTCCGGAGCGGTCAACTATGGCGCAGGATGCGATTCGGCCTCGCGGGTAGCCCACGCAGCCAGACATTCCGCTTGCCAGGCGAACTCCGGCTCGAACGACTCGGGATCTGAAACAGCGCCATAGCCGCCCTGACCGTAGACTGCGGCGTAAGCCGCATATTCGGCCGCGCGGAGCGCCTTGCCGGCCAAGGCGCTGGCCACGGCATAGGTCGCGGACACAGCGGCATGGCCGCAGCCATCGATGGATTTTGACCCCTGATGCCGGTTCGCCAGGTGCGAGGCTTGAGTGCAAACCTGCTGCAACTGTTCATGGCCGATAGCGCCGTCCAAATACCGGCCAAGAATCGCCAGGCAATCCACGACTTCCTGCTCTTCAAGCAGATGCTCGACCCGAAGCGCACAGGCATGACCGAATGCCAGACGCAGGCGTTCGTTGCGCTTGGCGTCCAGATCGAGCTGTTTCGCGAGACGTTCCAGGGATGCGTTCATGGCGCCACCAACTGAACATTCATCATGTTTAACTGCGTATGAGCCGCAAACGCAAGCATCTGGTTGAGGCGCCCGAGATCGAAGATGAGGATCTCATGTACGATTGCGGCCTGCATCTCGTTACGCATCACTACGCGCGGTCAACCAAATGATTGCTATGGTGACGCCGTTTGCCACTGACGACGATCCCATGCGCACGCTTCCGAACTCCCGAGCCCACTATTCCTCCGCGCTGCTGACGCTGTCCACCGCGGCCTTGCTCACGCTGGCCCCGCTTGCGGCGCAGGCGGATTCGGACAAGCACCGCCATCGCCACGGCCGCGAGTATAAAGAGCAATATTGGGACGGCGCCTGTAAGGTCGAGCGCAAATGGAAGCGCAACGGCGACTACCAGGAAAAGCGCAAGTGCCGGGATGACTACCGCCACGGCTACGTGCAAATGCCGCAGCCGGTGGTGGTGCCCGCGATGCCGGCGCCCGCCATCATCATCAACCCTCCTCCCATCATCATCCGGCCCTGAACATGGATCAATCGGTGAAGGACGCGCTCGCGCGCTGGCCCGACGTGCCGGCGGTGTACGGCTGGCTGTCGCTGGACGCGCGCGGCCGCTGGCGCCTGCACCCGCAAGGCCAATCGGCCGCGGGCGGTCCGGGCGAGTCCATCACCAACACGCAGATCCTGGAATTCATCAACCGCAACTATGAACACGACGACGCGGGGCGCTGGTTTTTCCAGAACGGTCCCCAGCGCGTATTCCTGCGCCTGGACGCGGCGCCGTATGTGTTGCGCTTGAGCGATGACAACAGTGGCCTGCTCACGCACACGAACCAGACGGTCGATTCGGTCGCCGCGTGGAAGCTGGATGATGCGGGTCAGCTGTATGCGATGACGCCCCTGGGAGCGGGCATCTTGCTGGACCGCGATCTGCCGCCGCTGCTGGAAAGGATGACCACGGCGGACGGAGAGCCGTTGCTGGACGCCCTGACGGAACTCGCACCCGGCGACACGATACAGGCCGTCCTGCCCGGAACCTATGCGGCCGCGCCGCTGGCGCTGGTCGCGCAAAAGGATGTGGCGCGGGAATTCGGCTTCGACCCGGATCCCCGCGCCTGAACCGCGGGTTCAGAACATGCCGTTGGGATTGGCGGACTGCTCGGGGATGGACTGGATCGCGTCCCAGTGCTCCACGATCTTGCCCTGCTCCAGGCGGAAGATGTCGATGATGGCGCTGCCGCGATCGCCGGGCTGACGCACCGCATGCACGTGCAGGATCACATAGTCGCCGTCGGTGAAGACGCGTTTGATTTCGCTGCGCGATTGCGGAAACTTGTCGCGCAGGAAGGCGATGAATTTGCGGAAACCCTCGGGGCCATCCGCCGCATTGGGGTTGTGCTGCACATAGCGGTCGCCCACGTATTTCAGCGCCGCATCCGCGTCCTTCTGGTTCAGGCCCTTCTCATAGAAGGCCAGCACGGCCGCCTTATTGGCGGCTTCCTGTTCAGCGGACGCATGGACGGCGGGAGACAAGGCCAGGGCCAGCATGGCTGCGGCGGCGGCGCGCTTGAAGTACGACTTCGGGAAGGACATGGGAACTCCAGAAATGGAAAACGGCCGGGCCATTCTAGGGTCCGGCCGTCCTGTCGGCCACGTCCGTGGCGGTAGACAGACTGGTGCGCGCAGCGATCAGCCGCGGCCGGTCTTGACCAGCGCGTACTTGCCATCGCCCAACAGCGCCAGCACGGCGGCCGCCACGGTCAGGAAGATCGGGTATTCCCAGCCGCCGCCGGCATTGCCGAAACCCCAGCCATTGGGGAAATGCACCGTGGAAGCCACGAACAACTGCACCACGGCAATGGCGGCGACCCAGCGCGGCACGATGCCCAGGATCAGCAGCACACCGGCGCCGACCTCGAAGAACGTCACCGGATACGCCAGCCAGCCGGCGAAGCCGATCTTGGCGAAGAACTGCGCGGTGCCGGGCAGCGTGAACACCAGCAGCTTGGTCAGGCCATGGGCCAGGAACATGACGCCGAGCGCCACGCGCAGCAGCAGCGCGGCATAGGGCGCGGTACGGATATCAACCATTGCACTCTCCTAGAGCGGTGGGGAATCGCCCAGGATGGGAAGATTCTTGATGAGCGCTATTCTTGCGATTCCAAAAACAAAGATAAACATGCAGAATTGCAAATTATTGTTCCCCAATAGGAAACAATCTTGGACACGCATACCGCCATGCAGACCTATGCCAAGGTCGTGGAATTGGGTTCGTTCGCAGCCGCAGCCGACAAGATGGGCCAGGCCCGCTCCGTGGTCACGCGCCAGATCGCCTATCTGGAACAGAAGTACGGCGTGCGCCTCCTGAACCGAACCACGCGCAAGCTGAGCATGACCGACGCCGGACGCGCCTTCTATGAACGCGTGCGGCCCATCCTGGCCGAGGTGGCGGACCTGGAACTGTCGCTGCAAGCCGAGGGCCAGCGGCCCAGCGGCCGCCTGCGGGTGAGCGCGCCGGTGTCGTTCGGGATCCTGCACCTGGGACCGGCCATTGCCGAGTACCTGCAGCGCTATCCCGACGTGATCATCGACCTGGACCTGAACGACCGCGTGGTGGACCTGGTGGAAGACGGCTACGACGTTGCCGTGCGCATCGGCCCGCTGCAGGATTCCTCGCTGGTCGCGCGGCCGCTGGCGCCGCAGCAGCTGCTGGTCTGCGCCGCCCCCGAATACCTGCGACGCCACGGCACGCCGCAGACGCCGGAAGAACTGAAGCAGCACCGCTGCCTGCATTACGCCTACGCCAGCACCGGCAACGAATGGCATTTCGAGAAGGACGGCGTGACCCATCTGGTGCGCGTCAACGCGGCCCTGCGGGCCAATAACGGCGACGTGCTGCGGACCGCGGCGCTGGCCGGCCACGGCATCATCCTGCAGCCCGATTTCCTGGTGGGCGACGACATCCGCGCCCACCGCCTGGTGGCGCTGCTGACCGATTACACCCACACCTCGATCTCCATGTATGCCGTCTACCCGCACCGGCGCTTCCTGTCGCCCAAGGTACGATCCTTCGTGGAGCATCTGGAGGGCCGCTTCGGCGCCCCCTCCCCGGCCGTCCCAGGCCGGCGCGCCAGCCCCCGCCGCAGCCGTTAGAATCGTACCCATGACCGCAAAATCGCCCCTCGAATACTTCCCCGCGCCGCGCCGTTCGCATTTCTGCAGCCAATGCGGCTCGCCCATCAGCCGCCGGGTTCCCGAAGGCGACAACCGCGAACGCGACATCTGCGATCACTGCGGCGCAATCCATTACCAGAATCCGAGGCTGGTGGTCGGTACCCTGCCGGTCTGGGAAAACCGGGTTCTGCTGTGCCGGCGCGCCATCGAACCGCGCTACAACACCTGGACCCTGCCGGCCGGCTTCATGGAACTGGGCGAAAGCACGGCGCAGGGCGCCGCCCGCGAAACGCTGGAAGAATCCGGCGCCCGCATCAAGCTGGGCGAACTCTATACCGTCATCGACCTGCCCCAGATCGATCAGGTGCACGTGTTCTACCTGGCCGAGGCGCTGTCGGCCGAGCTCGACCCGGGCCCCGAAAGCCTGGAAGCCCGGTATTACGACGAATCCGAGATCCCCTGGGATGATCTGGCGTTCCGCACCGTGGCCACGACGCTGCGCCACTACTTCGACGACCGCAAGCAGGGCGTGTTTCCCCCTCATCACTACACCCTAGAATCGCACCGTTGAAACTACCCTGGCTAGCCGTCGACACCCCCTTTCCGCCCGCGGAGTTTGCGCTAGCGGATCCCGACGGCCTGCTCGCTGCGGGCGCGGACTTGTCGACCGTCAGGCTGATCGAGGCCTACTCCAACGGCATCTTCCCGTGGTACTCCGAGGGCGAGCCGATTCTGTGGTGGAGTCCCGATCCGCGCATGGTGCTGAGCATCAAGGACTTCGCGCCCTCGCATTCGCTGCGCAAGCTGCTGCGGCAGGTCGCCAGCCAGGAGCATGCCGCCGCGCCGCGCGTGCAGGTGCGAGTGGACACGGCCTTTGCCGAAGTGATGGCGCAATGCGCCGCGCCGCGCGACGGCCAGCCGGGCACCTGGATCACCGCCGCCATGCAGCAGGCCTATCGCGCCTGGCATGAGGCCGGCTACGTGCACAGCATCGAAACCTGGATCGACGGCGAACTGGCCGGCGGCCTCTACGGCATCAGCCTGGGCCGCATGTTCTTCGGCGAATCCATGTTCACCCGCGCGCCCAACGCCTCCAAGATCGCCCTGTCCTATCTGGTGCGCTACCTGGCGGCGCAAGGCGTGGAGCGCATCGACTGCCAGCAGCAGACGCGCCATCTGGCCAGCCTGGGCGCGCGCCCCATCCCGCGCGCCGCGTTCCTGCAGCATGTGCGGGCAGCCACGGCGCTGCCCGCCATCGCGTGGGCCCGCGGTACGCTGGACAGCGCCGGCCGCTTGCATCCCGACACAGCATCGGGCGCGGGGTTCGGCGTTAATATGTAGCCAGCCCCTTGCGGGCCTGCCGCCGCAACGCGGGACCTCCGATGAGCCAGCTCAAAGAACTCCCTTTCTCCACCCTGCAGTTCTACGCCACCGCTCCCTACCCTTGCAGCTATCTGCCGGGTCGCCAGGCACGGTCGCAGGTCGCCGCGCCCGGCCACCTGATCAACGCGGGCACGTATTCGCAACTGGTGGAGCAAGGCTTCCGGCGCAGCGGGTTGTTTACCTACCGGCCGCATTGCGACAACTGCCATGCCTGCATCCCCGTGCGCGTGGATACGGCAGGCTTCGCGCCCAATCGCAGCCAGCGCCGCGCCTGGCGCGACCACCAGGGCCTGCAATCGTTCGTGGCGGAGCTGGCCTGGTCGCCCGAACACTACCGGCTGTACACGCGTTACCAGCAGGGCCGCCATCCGGGCGGCGGCATGGACGAGGACAGCCGTACGCAGTATGCGCAATTCCTGCTCACCAGCCGCGTCAACACCCGCCTGGTCGAATTTCGCGATGAAACGGGCGCGCTGGTCATGGTGTCCATCATCGACGTGCTGGACGACGGCCTGTCCTCCGTCTACACCTTCTACGATCCGGACCTTGCCGGCAGCCTGGGCACCTACAGCATCCTGTGGCAGATCGAGCAATGCCGCACGCTGAACCTGCCCTGGCTGTACCTGGGCTATTGGATCGCCGACAGCCGCAAGATGTCTTACAAATCGAGTTTCCACCCGGCCCAGTTCCTGGTCGACGGCGCGTGGGGCGAGCAGCCCGCCCCGCCGCCCGCCTGATTCTGGTCTCGCCTGGGGCGCCCGGCGCGGCGCAGGGCCGGCAAAATTCGCTCTACAATTCCGCCCCATGTCTATCCTCTTCCACGCCTATCCCCTGGCCCGCCCGGCGCTGTTCGCCATGGACGCGGAAACCGCCCACGAAGTCACCCTGTCGGGCCTGCAACGCGCCTATGAGTGCGGGGCGACGCGCAAGCTCATGCATGCGCAGCCGAAGGCGCCGAGCACGCTGATGGGTTTGCAACTGGCCAACCCGATCGGGCTGGCCGCGGGCCTGGACAAGAACGGCGCCTATATCGACGCGCTGGGCAATCTGGGATTCGGCTTTATCGAGGTAGGCACGGTGACTCCGCGCGCCCAGCCCGGCAACCCCAAGCCGCGCATGTTCCGGCTGCCGCGCGCCAACGCGCTGATCAACCGGCTGGGCTTCAACAACCAGGGACTGGACGCCTTCCTGGCCAATGTGCAGCGCAGCGCCTGGCGCAAGCAAGGCGGCATCCTGGGGCTGAACATCGGCAAGAACGCGGACACGCCCATCGAGCGCGCCGCGGACGACTACCTGATCGGGCTGGAAGGCGTGTATCCGCATGCCGACTACGTGACGGTGAACATTTCCTCGCCCAACACCAAGAACCTGCGCGCGCTGCAAGGCGGCGACGAGCTGTCGGCCCTGCTGGCGCAGTTGGCGGACAAGCGCCGCGCCCTGGAAGACAAACACCAGCGGCGCGTGCCCATGGCGGTGAAGATCGCTCCCGACCTGACGCATGAGCAGATCGACTCCATCGCGGAAACGCTGCCGCGCCATGGCATCGACGGCGTCATCGCCACCAACACCACCCTCTCGCGGGATGCCGTCACCGGCCAGCCGCATGCCGAGGAAGCCGGCGGCCTGTCGGGCGCCCCGGTGCATGAATTGTCGCTGGCAGTCATCCGCCGCCTGAAGGAAAGGCTGGGCGGCAGCCTGGCCATCATCGGCGTGGGCGGGGTCATGTCGGGCCGCCAGGCGCGCGAGAAAATGGACGCGGGCGCCGACGCCGTGCAGCTCTATACCGGCCTGATCTACCGCGGTCCGGCCCTGGTGGGCGAGTGCGTGCGCGCCGTGGCGCGCTGACCGGAAACGGCGCCGGCATCCATCGCGGCGATAAGGACAAAAAAGCAGGCAAAAAAAGGGGCCACCCGGTGGGTGGCCCTAATTCCAGCTCTGCTCTGTCACTCAACAGTACTACATAACTGCGGTTTGCGCAGCACTGCGCGCCAAAAACTTAGGCGCTGCGGCGGCTGCGGCTGGCAACCTTGGTGGCGGCGTCGGCAGCATCCGAGGCAGCCTTGAAGGTCGCGTTGGCGGCGGCATTCAGGTTCGATTCGGCGACTTCAGCAGCCTGCTTGGCAGCCTTGGTCATGGAATCGTAGGCGCTGGTCGCGGTGGCCAGCGAGGACTTGATCAGGGCAACGGCGCTTTCGGAGCCGGTCGGGGCGTTCTTGGAGAACTGGTCGACGGCTTCGCTCAGCTGCTGCTGGCCTTCGGCGATCTGTTCCTCGGTCAGCTTGACCAGGCTGGTCTGCACGCCGGCGACGATGTCGTACACATGCTTGGTGTAGGCCATGGCCTTTTCGGCGCCCGGCTGCAGCAGGCCCGAGGCGAAAGCGGCGGCTTCCTGCGGATCCTTGACTTCAGCGGCTTGCTGCGACTTCTGGGCGACTTCGTCCAGCGTGGCGCGGACGACCTTCAGGTTCAGTTCGACCAGCTTTTCGAAGCCGGCGAAAACAGCGGTCTGGGCGGCCACGATGGTGTTGATGCTGGCCTTTTGACGGTCCAGGACTTGTTGCGGAATAGCGCTCATAGAATGCTCCTTTAGGGGTAGCCGGAGGCTGTCCGGCAAGTAAGGATGGTTGTCTGCGACGAACTAGAGAAACGTGCGCGGAAACTGGTACTACAAGCTACCGCCGGCCCGTTTGATGCACTGCACAATTCACATTCTAGACTGGCAAAAAAACTTGTCAAGGAGTTTTTGTGCAACGCAACAAAGAATTGCACTTCGACGGTGCACGCCTCATACGGGCTTGATCCAGCACAAAGATTTCCCAGGATTCAGGAAATACCCGAAGTGACGACGTATCAATTGTTTTCTAAACTGCTTTCACGCTGATGACAGACAAATAAACCCACAAGTCAGCGCGCAACAATGAAATCGCAGCAGCAAAACCCTGCAATTGGAGACTCCATGACCCTCATCCCCCGCACGCTTTCGGCCTTGCTCGCGGCCAGCGCCATGCTCGCAGCCGGCGCCGCCCAAGCCGAATATCCGGATCGCCCCATCAATATGGTGGTGCCGTTCGCCGCTGGCGGCCCGACGGACAACGTCGCGCGTTCGCTCGCGGAAGCCATGCGGCCGAGCCTGGGCCAGACGGTCGTGGTCGAGAACAAGGGCGGCGCCGGTGGCACCATCGGCACCACCCAGGTAGCGCGCGCGCAGCCTGACGGCTATTCCGTCCTGTTGATGCACGCCGGCTTCTCGACCGCGCCCTCGCTGTACAAGAATCCGGGGTACGACCCCTACAAGAGCTTCGAGCCTATCGGCCTGGTGGTCGACGTGCCGATGACCATCATCGCGCGCTCCGACTTCCCGCCCAACAACATCAAGGAACTGGCCGAGTACGTCAAACAGAACAAGGACAAGGTGTCCCTGGCCAACGCCGGCATCGGCGCCGCCAGCCATCTGTGCGGCACCATGCTGGTCGAAGCGCTGGGCGTGCAACTGCTGACCATCCCCTACAAGGGCACCGCGCCGGCCATGAACGACCTGCTGGGCAAGCAGGTGGACCTGCTGTGCGACCAGACCACCAACACCACCCAGCAGATCGACAGCGGCAAGGTGAAGGCCTACGCCGTCACCAGCCTGAAGCGCGTCCCCACGCTGCCGAACCTGCCGACCATGGACGAATCCGGCTACAAGGGTTTTGAAGTGGGCATCTGGCATGGCATGTGGGTGCCGAAGGGCACGCCCAAGCCGGTCGTGGACAAGCTGATCAAGAGCCTGCAGGCCGGTCTGGCCGATCCCAAGTTCCAGGACCGCATGAAGCAGCTGGGCGCCACGGTGCTGACGTCCGAAGCCAATCCGCAATCCCTGGAAGCCAAGGTCAAGCAGCAAGTTCCGCAGTGGGGCGAGCTGTTCAAGAAGGCTGGCGTCGAACAGCAGTAATCCGAACGGGCGCCTGCACGGCGCACCTGGAAGAAGAGCCCCATCAGGGGCTTTTCTTTTTTGGCCGGGCGGCCTTGGATTACGGGCGCAGGGCCTCTGCCGCCATGCCCAGGCCGTTGAAGCCGGAGGATACCGAGGGCTCGTAGCCCAACGCTTCGGAAATGCTGGCAGCGGTGTCGACCAGGGCCTTGATCCAGTCGTCCTGCAGTCGTTCGGCCGGGGCCGAGATGGACAGGCCCGCGACCAGCTTGCCGGTGTCGTCGAAAATGCCGGCGGCGATACAGCGCACGCCAAGTTCGAGTTCCTCGTTGTCGCGCGCATAGCCGTGGCGCCGCACCAGCGCCAGTTCGCGTTCCAGGCGGTCCAGGTCGGTCAGGCTGTTGCGCGTGTGACCGGCCAGGCCGGTGCGCAACGCGTAGGCGCGGACCTGGCGCGCATCGGCGGTGGACAGAAACAGCTTGCCGGTGGAGGTCAGGTGCAGCGGCGCGCGGCCGCCGATGGCGCGGACCACCTGCATGCCCGAACGCTCGCTCCAGGCCCGTTCGATGTAGACGATCTCATCGCCCTGCTGCACCGACAGGTTGATGGTCTGCCCGGTCAGCTTGTGCAGCGAGCGCATGGCGGAAATGGCTGCCTCGCGCACGTTCAGGCGTCCCTTGACCAGCGAACCCAGCTCCAGCAGACGCATGCCCAATTGATACAGGCCGTTGTCGACGCGTTCAACGTAGCGGCCCACGACCAGGTCATTCAGGATGCGGTGCGCAGTGGACGCATGCAGACCCGTGGTCGCGGACAGTTCCTTGAGCGTTACCGGATCCGGCTGCGCGGCCAGGGCGTCGAGCAGGCGCATGGCGCGTTCGATCACCTGGATGGCGATGGGATGGGCGGAGGCGCCTTCGGTCTCGGCGTCCAGGGCATTGCGGGTAGTGGGGAGACGGGACATGGAAAGGGGGGCGAGGACAGCCGCGCCGCCTGTAGGGCCCCACCTTCGGGAACCGGACTTGCGGCATCGCAGCAAACAGTTCTTTCCCGTATTGTGAAATTTACTGGCGCGTTTGGCAACCGGTTTTTGTATCAAAAAAAGGGCCGCGCATAGTGGGCGGCCCTGGCTTCACGCTGCTGGAGGGGGCGCCAGCTTGCCGCCCAGGCGCAGCACCTCGGCCCGCAAATACTCCAGCGCTTCAGCGGCCGCGGCCGGCTCGCCCTTCACGCCGAGGTCGATATGCGGCGTGCCGCCAGCCTCGCCCACGCTGGGCAGGCTGAACGCTCGCACGCCCGGCCAGCGCGTTTCCACGGCCTGCATGGCCGGCGTGATGCGCGATTCGGGCATGCTGAACACCAGGAAGGAATGCTCCGCATGGGCGCGCACATGCTGCAGCGCACGATAGCGCGTATCCAGCGTCCATTCGAGCATGGGCCAGGCCATGACGGGGAAGCCCGGCACGAAGGTATGGTCCTTGATGAAGAAGCCGGGGATGCGGTTATAGGGGTTTGGCACGACTTCGCAGCCTTGCGGAAACACGCCCATCTGCAGGCGCTGCTGGTTTTCCGGCGCGCTCATGTCGGCGGTGCCCTGCCCCTTGGCAGCCATCTCGGCCGTGCGCAAGGCGATGGCCTGCTCGGCCTCGGGATGCAGCGCCAGCGGCAGGCCCAGCGCGGCCGCGGCGGCCTGGCGGGTGTGGTCGTCGGGCGTGCCGCCGATGCCGCCACAGGAAAACACCACGTCCCCGGTGGCGAAGCTGCGCTTGTAGGTGGCGATGAGCGTGCCGCGGTCGTCGGGCACGATTTCGGCCCAGCTCAGCTGCATGCCGCGCGCGCCCAGAAGCTCGACGACCTTGGAAAAATGCTTGTCCTGACGGCGGCCCGAGAGGATCTCGTCCCCCACGATGATGAGGCCGATGCGGCGGGCGGCGGATTCTGCGGCCATGTCCGATTCCAGAAGTTGAGAGGGGTGACGCTGGTCAGACGTCGATGACGCGGTCCTCGCGCAAGCGCTTGAGCGCTTCCAGACCGTAGTGGGCATAAACCAGGGCCGAAAACACCGGCAGGATGACCCATGCGGGCGGCAACAGGTTCAGCAACGAGCAGATCAGGCCTATGGTCCAGAAGCCGCCGTTGTTGCGCTCCAGGATGAGCTTGCGCTCGGCGGGGCTGGCATGTTCGACGATGGCGTCCACCCGCATCATGCGCGAAAACGCGAAGGCCCACCAGAAGATCGACAAGGCGATGGCCATGGGCGGCACCAGCCATAGCGGCAGCGTCAGCAACCAGCCCGCGGCAAACGCCAGCGACACCCAGATTGCGTTCCACACGCTGACCGCGGTCGCGTGCTTGCCTTGCGGCGTGACGC
The DNA here is from genome assembly GCF_059760445.1 of Achromobacter sp. D7-1. Taxonomy (NCBI): domain Bacteria; kingdom Pseudomonadati; phylum Pseudomonadota; class Betaproteobacteria; order Burkholderiales; family Alcaligenaceae; genus Achromobacter; species Achromobacter sp. D7-1. The sequence goes on from NZ_JCBAMT010000020.1 coordinate 71,441, forward strand.
TCACGTATTCACGCTTGCTGACGTGACGCAGCACCAGCGGCATCACGAAGACGGCGGCAATCGCCAGGCCCAGGATGCCCGATACCGGCAACAGGATGGCCACTGCGATCACGGGGATCATGTAGACCTTGAGCGAGAACAGCCCCATCGCCAGCATCCAGTCCTCGGCCCGATTGACGAAGTCCCAGCGAGCCGCCTCGGCCGCCAGCCATTCATTGAGCGGCGTCCAGAACAGGTACAGCAACAACAGGGCCCCCACCAGCGCAATCAGGAATGGCAGCAGCACCGCGAACAGCATGGTGGGGTGGCATTGGGACACCAGGGCGCGTTTGAACGCCTGGCCCACGCTGACGGCGCCGGATCCGGCAGCGGAAAATCGGCCGTTTTCAGGCGGGACGGAATCAGTGCGCAAAGCGGTCATGGACGAGGAATGAGGGGGTAGACATCCCGGGTATGATAGTCAAACACGCCTCGATCTGCCCACATGTCTCTACTTGTACCCGATACCGATCTGGCCGCGCTGCGCGCGCGGCTGGGCTCATCGCCCGACGCCTGGCTGGTAGCCTGCTTCTGCGCGGCCTGGTGCGATACCTGTGAGCAATACAAGCCCAAGCTGCAAGCGCTGGCCGACGCCCTGCCCCAACACGTCTTCGCCTGGATCGATATCGAAGACCACGCCGAACTGCTGGGCGACGAAGACGTCGAGAATTTCCCCACGCTGCTGGTGCAGATCGGCGCGCGAGTGGTGTTCTACGGCCCGATGCTGCCGCATATCGGCCACCTGGAACGCCTGCTCGAAAGCCTGAATGAAAATAGTCCCGCCGTCGCCGCGGCATTGCCGGACCTGCCGCGCTTGCTGGCAGCCTGAGCAGTAGCGCTCTGGCCCGCTACGCGCGCCAGCCATAAAAAAACCCGCAACGCCCAAAGGCTTGCGGGTTGTTTCATGCGGACCCGGTTCAGGGCTTGCGGCTGCCGCCGAGCAAGACGGCGATCTGGCGCTTCGGCCCGGCGGATGCGCCGTTGCTCCTGGGCGCCGGCTCGTCGGCCGGTGCGGACGGGGCCGAGGGCTCGTAGGGCTTGAGGAAGAAATCGTCCACGGGCTGGCGCGACGCCCCGGACGAGTAGCCGGAGCGGCGGTCGGACGAACGGCCGCGATCACCACGGCTGTCGCGGCCTTCACGACCTTCACGACCTTCACGCGAGGACGAACCGCGGTGCTCGTCGCTGCGGCGGTGGCTGCGCGCGACCAGTTCGGCCGGCACGTCGAGGGTGCCGCGCGGCACTTCGCGCTTGATGAGTTTTTCGATGTCGAGCAGGAAACGCTCTTCGTCGGGCGTGAACAAGGCGATGGCCTCGCCCGAGGCGCCGGCACGGCCGGTACGGCCGATACGGTGCACGTAGTCTTCGGCGTTGTACGGCAGGTCATAGTTGATGACGCAGGGCACGCCGGCCACGTCCAGGCCGCGCGCGGCCACGTCGGTGGCCACCAGCACTTCCAGTTCGCCGGCCTTGAAGGCTTCCAGCGCCTTCATGCGGTCGGCCTGCGTCTTGTCGCCATGGATCGACTCGGCCTTGACGCCATCGCGTTCCAGGTCGCGGGCCAGCCGCGCCGTGCCGATCTTGGTGTTGGAGAACACGATGACCTGGTTCAGGCCGCGCGACTTCACCAGGTGCACGACCGCGGCGCGCTTGGCGTCGCTGGGCATCTTGTAGGCGATCTGGGTGATCGTGTTGGCGGTGGCGTTGCGCGCCGCGACTTCGATTTCGACCGGATGATTCAGGTACGAGCGGCCGAGCTTGCGGATTTCATTGCTGAACGTCGCGGAGAACAGCAGGCCCTGGCGCTGCGCGGGCAGCAGGCGGATGATGCGTTCCAGGTCGGGCAGGAAGCCCATGTCCAGCATGCGGTCGGCTTCGTCCAGCACCAGGATGCCGACCTGGCTCAGGTTCACGTTCTTTTGCTCGACGTGGTCGAGCAGGCGGCCGGGCGTGGCCACCAGCACTTCGCAACCACGGCGCAGGGCTTCCTTCTGCGGACCGATATCCACGCCGCCGAACACCACCGCCGAACGCAGCGGCGTCTGCTTGCTGTAGCGCTTGACGCTTTCGTAGACCTGGTCAGCCAGCTCGCGCGTGGGCGTCAGGATCAGCGCGCGCACCGGATGGCGCGCGGGCGATGCGCTGGTGTTGGCCAGCGGCATGAGGCGGTGCAGGATGGGCAGCGTGAAAGCGGCCGTCTTGCCGGTGCCGGTCTGGGCCGCGCCCATGACGTCGCGCCCTTCCACCACGACGGGGATGGCCTGGGCCTGGATGGGCGTGGGGGTGGTGTAGCCGGTTTCGGCGATGGACTGCAGCAGCAGGGGATGCAGACCGAAATCAGTGAACGTCGGCGCGGGCGCGTCAGCGGCGGGTGCTACGGATTGAGTGGATTCAGTCATCAGGGTTAGGCAGATACCGGGACCAGTGAAAAAGAACAAAACGAGAGTGCTACGCGCACTGCACTACATATGCATCGGAACAACCTGAACACGCGCAATCAGCATCCTGCCTTGCAGGGCAGGCGGCGCATTCTGGATTCGATACTTATGAGGGCAGTACCAGGCCCGGATTGCTGTGGATAACATGATTTTAGCGCAGCCGCATTACCACACGGTTCGGTCCGCGTTCGAAAGGCATTGCAAACGCCTTCCGGCAGCCGCCAGAAAGCGCCCGCCGGGCATACCAGCAGCGTCCACTGGATGGACGTTTCGAAAAAAACCCGTCAACCAGCTAGCCAGCGCAGGCCCCACAGGGCCAGCATGCCCACGATGATGACCAGCACCGCGCTGCGCGTGCGCAGGAAAACCAGGATGGCGACCACGCCCGCGACCAGCTTGTAGTCGAACACCGGCCCCAGGCCAGCCTTCCAGGGCAGCAAGTCCGGCACGATGATGGCGGTCAGGGCGGCGGCCGGCGCATAGCGCAAGGCGCGCCGCACGCCCTCCGGCAGGGGGATGTAGTCGCCGAACAGCATGAAGCCGGCGCGCGTCAGCACGCTGCACAGCGCCAGCAGCAGGATGGCGGAATAGACATAGATTTCGGCGGGCCAGAGGGTCATGCGCGGGCCTTGAAGTAGCGTTCCGCCCAGATGCCGGCGACCACGCCCGCCACGACGGCGGCCGCCAGGCCGAGGCGCAGCGGCAGGACCTGGCCCGTCCAGGCGACGACGCCGGCGGCCAACATGGAAATCAGCATGGGCTTGGTGTTGGCCAGCGGCACCGTAATGGCCAGCAGCGCCAGCACCGCGGCGAAGTCCAGCGACCAGCCCGTCGGCACCATGGTGCCCAGATAGATGCCGACAATGGAGGACGTCTGCCAGACGAACCAGCCCGGCGCGATGGCGCCCAGGAAGAACCAAAGCTGTTCGCGCGTACCGCGCACGGCCGCATCGCCGTAGCGCGGCATGAACAGCACGAAACCCATGTCGGTCGTGAAATAGCCCAGCCCCAGCCGCTTGGGCCAGGACAGGTGGCGGAAATAGGGATGCAGCGCCGCGCCGAAAATGAGGAAGCGCAGATTGACGACACAACCGGCGGCGAAGATCAGCCAGAGCGGCGCGCCGGTGGCGATGAGCGGCAGGGATGTCAGCTGGGCAGAACCGGCGTACAGCAGCAGGGTCATGGCCAGCGCCATGGTCTCCGTCAGGCCGGACTTGACCATGGCCACCCCGGTGACCAGCCCCCAGGTGGCGGTGGCAATCAGGGCGGGCACGATGGCGTGGACGCCAGCGCGGAAGGCGGTGACGCGTTCCTGGCGGACCGCAATGGGGTCTTCGGTTTCAGGAAGCGCAGATTCAGAGGACAACGGCAGGCCCCTGGCGATTCGGACAGGACGACATGGAAACTCTAAGGAAAAGGAACGCACGACAACCCGTTCGCCCGCCGGGATCACTGCGCGCGGGCCTGGCGGCGCCGCGCCGGGGCGCGAATAGGCGCGTATTGTAACCTCGCTGCTTGATACAATACGGGCCTCGAGATTCTTGGGCTCTTGGGAGTAGACCATGTCGATGGCAGACCGCGACGGCTTCATCTGGTATGACGGCAAGCTCGTACCGTGGCGAGACGCGACCACGCACGTCCTGACGCACTCCCTGCACTACGGCCTGTCGGTATTCGAAGGCGTGCGCGCCTACCGCTCCGAGATCGGCACCGCCATCTTCCGCCTCGAAGACCATACCAACCGCCTGTTCAATTCGGCGCACATCTACCAGATCCCCATGCCCTTCGATCGCGACACGATCAACCAGGCGCAGCGGACGGTCGTGCGCGAGAACCAGCTGGAAGCCGGCTACCTGCGCCCCCTGGTGTTCTACGGCCCCGAGAAGATGGGTGTGTCGCCCAAGGGCGCCCGGGTGCACGTGGCTATCGCCGCCTGGCCCTGGGGCGCCTACCTGGGCGAAGAGGCGCTGTCCGCGGGCATCCGCGTCAAGGTATCGTCGTTCGCGCGCCAGCACGTGAACGTCACCATGCCGCGCGCCAAGGTCGCCACCACCTACGCCAACTCGATCCTGGCCAATACCGAGGCCCTGCAGGACGGCTACGACGAAGCCCTGCTGCTGGACACCGAAGGCTTCGTGGCCGAGGGCTCGGGCGAAAACCTCTTCATCGTCAAGGACGGCGTGCTCTGCGAACCGGAGATCGCGTCCGCCCTGACCGGCATTACCCGCTCCACCATCCATGCGCTGGCCGCCGACCTGGGCCTGCGCGTGGTGACCAAGCGCCTGACGCGCGACGACGTCTATATCGCCGACGAGGCGTTCTTCACCGGCACCGCCGCCGAGGTAACGCCCATCCGCGAAGTGGACAACCGCCAGATCGGCACTGGCCGGCGCGGCCCGATCACGGAGAAGCTGCAGAAAGCATTTTTTGACGTGGTGAATGGCCGCAACCCGAAGTACCATCACTGGCTGAGTAAAGTCTGATCCGCGCGGCCCGGTCCCCGACCAGGCCGCATCATTGCCCCAACCTGCCGTTTACCGGTTTTTTTTTCAGGAATATCCATGACCGCTGCTGCTCCGGCCGCCGTCCCCCACCCCCACGAAGTCATCGAGGTCGGCGCCGACGACCTGCCCGTGTTCTGTCCGGGCCCCAAGGCGCCGCTCTGGAGCATGCACCCGCGCGTGTTCCTGGACGTGGCCCGCAGCGGCTCGGCCAGCTGCGCCTACTGCGGCGCCGAGTACCGTCTGAAGCCCGGCACCGTGCTGCACGGCCACGGGCACTGAGTCACCCGCTCTACAACGTCGACCCGTATCCGCCATCATGTTCGCCACGCCCGAAGAAGCAGAGCACGCGTTCTACGAAGCCCTCGAGCAGGCGGACGTCGTGCGCCTGATGCAAGTGTGGGCGGACGACGAGGAAGTCGTCTGCATCCATCCGGGGGGCCTGCGCATCGTCGGCCATTCGGCGGTGCACGACTCCTGGCAGCAGGTGCTGACCAACGGCCCGCTGCACGTGCGGCCCCTGCGCCCGCTGGTCATGCTGAGCATGATGTGCGCGGTGCACGTGCTGGTGGAACAGGTGGCGGTACAGACGCGGGAAGGCACGCAATTCGCCAATTGCTATGCCACCAACATCTACCACAAGGGCCCCACCGGCTGGCGCATGGTCATGCACCATGCCTCGCCGGCGCCCACGGAAGCCGGGGTGCTCGACTTGCACGACGTACCCGACATGCTGCATTGAATCGGGTGGATTTTTAGTTGGCCGCTGCTCGTCTTGATACAACGCCCTGTCCCGTTCCCTCCTGGTTGCCCGGAGGCGACAGCCAGACGGTTTATGCCGCCCTGTTCGCGCAGTACCACCGCATCGCGTTCGTGCGCGAACGGGTGGACACGCCCGATACCGACTTCGTCGACTTCGACTGGACCGGCCCCGGCCTGTTCCCGCACAAGTCCGCCGACGGCGCGCCCGTCAGCGGCCAGCGCCCGGTCGCGAATGGCAAGACTGCCGCGGCCAGGTGGATGACGGACGCGGACTGGAAGTCCCTGCCGCATACGCCTGACACCCCCGCCCTGATTCTGTTCCATGGCCTGGAAGGCGGCAGCAACAGCCGCTACGCGCAATCTATCGCGCATCATTTCCGCGCGCGCGGCTGGATCGTGGTGATCGCGCATTTCCGCGGTTGTTCCGGCGTGCCGAACCGCCTGGCCCGCGCCTATTACTCCGGCGATTCGGCCGAGGTCGGCTTCATGCTGGAAACCGTGCGCCAGCGCATCCCGCATGCGCGCTGGCATGCGGTCGGCGTATCGCTGGGCGGCAACGCCCTGCTCAAGTACCTGGGCGAGCACCAGGAAGACACCGGCTGGCTGACCGCCTGCGCGGGCGTGTCCGTGCCGCTGGACCTGGTGGCTTGCGGCAAGACGCTATCCACCGGCATGTTCAACCGCCGGGTCTACACCGCTCATTTCCTGAAGACGCTCAAGCACAAGGTGCTGGAGAAGGCGCATCGCTATCCTGGCGCCGTCGACGTCATGCGCATTGCGCATGCGCACGACCTGCGCGAATTCGACGACACCTACACCGCGCCCATGCATGGTTTCCGCAATGCGCTGGACTACTGGACGCGCGCGTCCAGCAAGCCCTGGCTGCCGAAGATATCCGTGCCGACGCTGGTGCTCAATGCGCGCAACGATCCGTTCGTGCCGGCCGCGTCGCTGCCGACACCCGAGGATTGCTCGCCCGCCATACTGCTGCACCAGCCCACGGACGGCGGCCATGCCGGTTTTCCGACGGGCAGCTTCCCGGCTCATCTGAACTGGCTGCCGCAGCGGCTGGGACGCTTCTTCGAAACCGGCCAGTAGGGCGCCTGCGCCCTACCCCGCCCGGCCCGGCGCTCAGCCCGATTTGAAGCGTTCGAGCAACTGGCGCTCTTCGGCCAGCTTGTCCTTGACTTCCTTGATCTGCACGTCGATCTGCGACTGCTCGTAGAAATCGGTGGACATGTTGCGCGCCTGCTGCAGCTGCGATTCCGCGGCTGCGTAGGCGCCCGTCATGACGTAGTAGCGGGCCTGGTCGCGGCGGGCCGCCACCGGCTTGCCGTTGCGGTCTTCGCTCTGCGCCAGCATCTGGTAGAGGCTGGGCTCGTCGCTGCCCCACTGCTTGATCCTGGCCCGCAGGTACTCCTGCGCGTCCGTGTGGCGGCCGATGCTTTGCAGCGCCTGGGCGTAGGCGATGCCCAGGGCCCGGTGGCCGGGCCAGCGCTTGGTGCCGGCCTGGGCCAGCTCCAGCGCCCGGGGGTACTCCTTGCGCGCCAGGGCGATATCCACGCTGAGTTTGGCCAACTGGGCCGAGCTGCGGCCGTCCGCCGACGCCAGATTCCAGTTGCGCTCGGCCTCCGCCAGGTTGTTGCGCTGGAACGCCTGCAGCGCCAGGCCGTAGTAGGCGGCCGACTTGCGCACGCCCGACAGCGCCTGGGCCTCGTCCTGCAACTGCTGGCCGGCGGTGCGCAGGCTGACCGCGTCGCGGCCCTGCACCACGCGCATCTTGGCGCGGATGTACCAGAAATCGTCGCTGTCCACGTGGCGCGTCACGGGAGACTGGTTGCGCACCCGATTCTGCACGTCCGACATGCGCTCGATGGAGAGCGGGTGGGTGCTGGCCCATGAGCCGCCGCCGGCGCCTTCATTCAGGCGCGAAGCGTTCATCAGGCGCCCGAACATCTGCGCCATGCCTTCGGCGTCGTACCCCGCCTTGGTCAGCATCTGCAGCCCGGCCCGGTCGGCCTCGCGTTCCGCATCACGGGAAAAGCCCAGTTGACGGTTGATGGCCGCGGCTTGGCCGAAAGCCGCCACGCCCACCGCCAGATTGCCGCCGCCCCCGGCCAGGGCCGCCAGCAGCGCGCCGGCGAGGCTGGCCAGCATCACCATGCTGTTCTGGTTCTGCTGGGTCATGCCGCGGGCGATGTGGCGCTGCACGACGTGGCCGATTTCGTGCGCCAGCACTGCGGCCAGCTCGGACTCGCTGGCGGAAGCCACGATCAGCCCCGTATTGACGCCGATGAAGCCCCCAGGCATGGCGAAGGCGTTGATCTCGGGGTCCCGCACGCCGAACATCTCGACCTCGGGGACCGCGCCGGGCGCGAACGCCGCCAGCTTGCGCCCCATGGTAGTGAGGTACTGGCTGAGCTCGGAATCGTCCACGTAGGTCGGGTCGCGCCGCCCCTGGGCCATGATGGCCTCGCCCAGGCTGCGCTCCAGCATGGGGGACAGTTCGGCCGCGGACGCCGCCCCCATGGAGGGCAGGCCCACGGGCTGCGCCCAGGCAGCAATGGGGAGAGCGGGCACGGTCAGGGCCACGGACAGCCCGACGATTGCACCCCGTTTCGCAATCGAGCAAATGGATGGCATTTTCCTGCGGTTCATAAGCCTATGATAGCGATGCGCTTAAAATGTTTCATCGATAGCCCAACGAGGTTTCAATGCGTCCTGTCCGTAAAGCTGTTTTCCCTGTCGCCGGCATGGGCACGCGCTTCCTGCCCGCCACCAAGGCGATGCCCAAGGAAATGCTGCCCGTGGTCGACAAGCCGCTGATCCAATATGCCGTGGAAGAAGCCGTGGCCGCCGGAATCACGGATCTTATCTTCGTGACGGGGCGCAATAAGCGCGCCATCGAAGACCACTTCGATTCCGCGCCGGAACTCGAATCGGACCTGGAAAGCAAGGGCAAGCATGAGCTTCTGGCCATGGTGCGGGGCATTCTACCCGCGCATGTGAATTGCCTCTATATCCGCCAATCGGCCCCGCTGGGCTTGGGCCATGCGGTGCTGTCCGCCGCGCCCGCCGTGGGCGACGAACCCTTTGCCGTGCTGCTGGCCGACGACCTGATCGACTCCGACCAGCCCGCGCTGAAGCAGCTGATCGAGGTGGCCGTGGCGCAGAACGCCAGTGTGCTGGGCGTGCAGGACGTGCCGCGCGCCGATACCCGCAAGTACGGCATCGTGGCCACCCGCCAGGGGGATGCCAGCGCCCACGGCCGCACCGAACGCGTCACCCATATCGTGGAAAAACCGGATCCCGAAGCCGCGCCGTCGACGCTGGCCGTGGTGGGCCGCTATGTGCTGGAAGCGGCGATTTTCGACCACCTGCGCTCGACCAAGATGGGCGCTGGCAACGAGATCCAGCTGACCGACGGCATTGCCTCGCTGATGCGCGAGCGCGCCGTGTATGCGCACCGCTATGAAGGCGTGCGTTATGACTGCGGCAGCAAGGCCGGCATGTTCCAGGCCACCGTGGCGCTGGGCAAGAAGTACCACGGCCTGCTGCCGGAATAGCCGCAAGCCTGCGGTGGCCCGCCCCCTAGGCGGACACCTCGCGGGCCTTCGCCCTGGCCCGCGCCTGGGCATCGCGGTCCGCCTTGCGCAGGCGTCCCTTGGCCGACAGGCGCATCAAGGTTCCCAGGGCCACCATCAGGCCGATCACTTCGACCAGCGCAGCCGGAATCCACATGGTCAGGCCGCCTATGGTCTGATCGGTCTGGGCCGACATGGCGATGGCCCGGCCGCACAACTCGAACAGCGGGTAGATATCGCTTTCAGTAAAGGCGATGATGGCCCCCGCCACCATCTGCGGCAGCATCGTCAGCACGGGCGAAATGACGCGGCCGCCCGGCGTCATGGCCGCCGGCGGCGCGGGCCTGCGGTCCAGGATCAGGTTCCAGTACATGAAGCCGCTGATCACCACCGACCAGTTCATCAGGCGGTACAGGCGCCAGTCCAGCATGGAATAGAACTGCACCGACGGGATTAGCCAGACGATCACCAGGAAGACGAATAGCGCCGGCACGAAGATCTTGTGGGTCAGCAGCGTCACCGTGGCGCGACCGGCGCCGGTGCGCAGGAAGTCGCGCAGGCGGATGCGCCAGCTCATCGGGAGCCCCGCCCGCATCACCTGCCCAGGAAACGCCGCCATGACCAGCAGCGGCCCCAGATGGTGCAGCACCAGATGCTGGATGCGGTGGATGAAGAACATGCGCTCGGCGTAGTAATCCAGCCGGGTATGCATGGACAGGTACAGCAGCACCATGCCGGTCCAGAACAGGATGCGGCGGGCGGCGGTCACGTGATGGACTTTTTGGCCGCGCACGAACAGCGCGATGGCCACCAGGAAGGAGGCCACCAGCGTGGGAGAGAACTCCCAGGGTATGAGCCATTCGAGACTATCCATGCAAACCATCCGGAAAACGTCGGGGCTGTACGAGGACGGGCGCCATGCGCCGCACCCGCCGATTGTAGTTGACCCCGGCCCGCCCTGCCCCGGCGCTCAGAAACGGTGTGAAATGCCCGTGCCCACGCGCGTGGTGTGGGAATGGGCAGGATCGAACTGGTCGTCCAGCGTGTAGTTCGACGCATAGCCAACAAAGGCATAAAGCGTCGTGCGCGGGGACAGGCCGTAGGTATAGCCCAGAGTCATCACCTGCGCATTGCGCGCCGTCATGCCGTTGTCCCAATGCCAGTCTGGCCGCGCCAGCGACCATTGCAGCAGCACCGTGCCCGGCCCCACCGGCACGCTGGCGCCGACCAGCCAGGCGTTGACCGTGCCGCCGCGCACGAAGGCGGCCGGTCCCAGGCCCATGCCCAGGCCGTCCGGATCGCCGCCGTCCAGCCCGACATCGCCATTGCGCTGGCGCGACCAGGCCAGGGACAGCTTCAGCACCTCGAAATCATACGAAGCGCCCAACTGCACCGCCTGTGGCCGGCCGTTGCTGCCAGGCGGGGCCTCGGCCAGGCGCAGCTGGTCCCAGGTGGCGACCGCCAGCAAGGGTCCGTCCTCATATTTCAGCCCCAGGCTGAGGGCGCGGTTGTTGTTGGCGGTACGGAAGCGGCTGCGGTCGTCGGCGTCGAAGGAATAGCCGATGCCGGCCTGAAAGCCCTGCCAGACCGGCGTGTAGTAATTGACCAGGTTGCTGAATTGGTAGTTGTCGGACGCCTTGAACGTGGCGCCCATCCCCATTTCCTTCCAGGAGGCGATTTCCAGGGAATTGCCGTAGACCTGGCCTATGGTGTGCTGACGGCCCAGCCGCAAGTCGCCATAGCTGTCATGGGCCAGCCCCACCCAGGCGGCGTAGTTGAAGAGGCGATCGTCGTCGGCCCGCTTGCCCGACGAGGGATCGAAGCCGCTTTCCAGCTGGAAGCGGGCGTTCCAGCCGCCGCCCATGTCTTCCGCCCCCGTCATGCCCCACAGCGAGTCGGTCAAGCCGCCGTTGAGCAGCCCGCTATGGCTGCCCTGCCCCGACACCTTGGTGACGGCCACGCCCGCGTCGACCACACCGTACAACGACAGCCCCTGTGCGGTATCGGCGCCGCGCGCCGCCAGGGGAAGAGCCAGGCCGGCCGCCATCAGCGCGGCAAAAGTAGCGATTCTCATGCGTTTCTCCTGATTGCGCGGCGGGCATGTGCCCGCCGCGGTCCTCATCTACTTATTGCCAGCCATAACGGCGGACCCAGATTCCCTTCAACAACTGCGTCAGCGTGCAGTAGGCCAACAGGATGCCCACCAGCCAGGGGAAATAGCTCCATGGCAGCGGCTGCAGCTGGAGGTATTCCGCCAGCGGCGAGAACGGCAGCAGCAGCCCCATCGCCACCACCATCAAGGTCATGCCCATCAGCGGCCAGGCGGCGCGGCTTTGCAGGAACGGGATCTTGCGCGTGCGGATCATATGGACGATGAGCGTCTGCGACAGCAAGCCTTCGACGAACCAACCCGACTGGAACAGGGTCTGGTGTTCCGGTGCATTGGCCTGAAATACGTACCACATGAGCGCATACGTAGCGATATCGAATATGGAACTGATCGGACCGAAAAACACCATGAAGCGGCCCAGGCCGTCAGGGTCCCACTGCTGGGGCTGCTTCAACAGCTCTTCGTCGACATTGTCGAACGGAATCGCCGTCTGGGAAATGTCGTACATCAAGTTCTGCACCAGCAGATGGATAGGCAGCATCGGCAGGAACGGCAGGAAGGCGCTGGCCACCAGGACCGAGAAAACGTTGCCGAAGTTCGAGCTGGCCGTCATCTTCAGGTACTTGAGCATGTTGCAGAAGGTCTTGCGGCCTTCGATGACGCCATCCTCCAGCACCATCAGGCTCTTTTCCAGCAGGATGATGTCGGCCGCCTCTTTCGAGATATCGACCGCCGAATCGACCGAAATGCCCACGTCCGCCGCCCGCAGGGCCGGGGCATCGTTGATGCCGTCGCCCATGAAACCCACGGTGTTGCCCTGGGCCCGCAGGCTGTGCACGATGCGCTCCTTGTGGGCCGGCGTCAGGCGTGCGAACACATTGGCCTCGCGCACGGCCGCAGCCAGTTGCGCCTCGTCCATCGCCTCGATCTCGGCGCCCAGGTAGACCTTGCGCACCTCGAAGTCGACCTCGCGGCAGACTTTCTGGGTTACCAGTTCGACATCGCCCGTCAGCACCTTCATTTCGATGCCGGAATTCCTGAGCGCCTTGAGCGCAGGAGCGGTGGATTCCTTGGGGGGATCCAGGAAAGCCATGTACCCAACCAGCACCAGGTCGGACTCGTCGGCCACGCCATAGGTTTGCTGAGTGGGCGGCATTTCCTTGACGCCTACCGCGATGACGCGCAGGCCGTCCCGGTTCAGCTCCGCCGTCACGCGGCGGATGTCTGCCCGGCGGGCATCGGTCAGCAGATGCTCTTCGTGGCCCACGCGCAGGCGGGTGCAGGCCGACAGCATTTCTTCCAGCGCGCCCTTGCAGATCAGTTCATGGTGTTCGCGGCCGTTCTCGGTCTCGTTCACCACCACCGACATGCGGCGCCGGGAAAAGTCGAAGGGGATTTCGTCGACCTTGCGGTACTTCGCCGCCAGATCGAGCTTGCGCTCGACCTCGGCGTGCTGCAGCACCGCCACGTCCAGCAGGTTCTTCAAGCCGGTCTGGTAGTAGCTGTTGAGATAGGCGTAGGCCAGCACATCGTCGCTGCTGGCGCCATACACATCCGTGTGGCGTTCCAGCACGATGCGATCCTGGGTCAGGGTGCCGGTTTTGTCGGTGCACAGCACGTTCATCGCGCCCAGGTTCTGGATGGCATCCAGCCGCTTGACCACCACCTTGCGGCGCGACATGCGCACCGCCCCCTTGGCCAGCGTGGCCGTGACGATCATGGGCAGCATTTCGGGCGTCAGGCCCACGGCGATGGCCAGCGCGAACAACAATGCCTCCATCCAGTCGCCTTTGGTAAAGCCGTTGATCAGCATGACGATGGGCGCCATGACCAGCATGAAGCGGATCAGCACCCAGCTCACCCGGTTGATGCCTTGCTGGAACTGGGTCGGGGCTCGGCTGGTCTGCGTGACGCGCCCGGCCAGCTGGCCGAAATAGGTGCGCGAGCCGGTGGCCACCACCATGGCGCTGCCGGAGCCGCTGACCACGTTGGTGCCCATGAACGCCATGTTCTCCAGTTCCAGCGCGTTGGCGGTGTCCGTGCGCTGCGTGGCGTATTTTTCGACGGGCAGGGATTCGCCCGTCAGCGCGGCTTGCGCGATGAACAGGTCCTTGGCGCCCAGGATGCGGCAGTCGGCGGGAATCATGTCGCCGGCGGACAGGAGCACCACGTCGCCCGGCACCAGTTCCGTCAGCGGCGCCTCCACCTGGCGCGAGCCGCTGACATGCAGCGTCACGCCAAAAAAGCGGCGGGCGTCGCCTTCGGCCTGGGTGGCGGGATCGCTGCGCAGCACGGTGGCGGTGTTCTGCACCATGGCCTTGAGCGCCTCGGCGGCGCGGCTGGAGCGCTGCTCCTGCGCAAAGCGCAACACGGTGGAGATGAGCACCATGGCGCCGATGATGAACACCGCCGTCCAGGACTGGTCGTCCGGGACGGCCATGTGCACGTCGGTAAGCCAGGACAGCGCCGCCAGCGCGGTCAGGAGCAGGTTGAACGGATTGCGGTAGGACAGCCAGAGATGGGCTGGCCAGGAGAGCGGCTTTTCATGGTCGACCTCGTTGGCGCCGTAGCGTTCGCGCGCGGCCTGTGCCTGGGCTTCCGACAGCCCGCCGCGGCTGCTGCCGAACAGCGCGAACACGGCGCCGAAGTCCATGCGCGACAGGTCCAGCATCTGGCGGTTGGCGTGGCGCGCGGTGTCGGAGGCTGCGGCGGCGGCCGCTGCGCCTTGTTCCGGCAGGGGCGAGCGGCGGAAGTGCCTTGCGGTTTGCCGCAGGCCGGCCGCGGACGTAAAGAAGGACTTGAGGAACTTGAACATGGGAGTGCTCCGGTTGTACGTATCGTTGTCGGAGACACGGACGACCCTGCCCGCCGCGCCCGCGCGCAGGCAGCAGCAGGCCGCGGCTTTCGCGCAGAAAGCCGTCAAGCCGCCGCGTACAGGCGTGCGCAGGCGCCGGAGCAATGTTGCCGGTGTCCGGATCGCATGAAATGCGCCGGGTGCGGAAAACGGAAGGGAGCTAGCGGGGGAATCGATACCGGCGGCAAGAGCGCACAAGGCGTGGGCCAGGCCGGGGATTCTTGGCTGCGGACTCCGTACGGGCCAGGATGACTATCCTGCCTGTCGGCTCGCAGCGAGTAGACAGATCAGACAGGCATGCCGGCGCCGCGCACTGGGCGCAATCGAGGCTCGGGGTCTAAGGCACTAGGCATGATCTCTCCTGTGGAATGAATCGGCTGCCGTCAGGCCAGCGCGGCTTGCGCGGCGGCTTGCGTGGCTTGCGCGCCGAAATGGACGTGGCGCACGGCGGGATTGGCGCTCAGGCGACGCGCCTGCGACATCAGTTCGCCGCGCAGCTCCGGCGGGCAATTGACGGTGATGCAGGCCGATGCCATGCCAGGATCCCGGCCCTGGTCGATCTGTACTTGCGAGACGTCCAGGCCGGCGGCGCTGAAGTCCAGGCAGATCTGCTTGCGCAAGGCGCCCAGCTCGTCGCGCGGACAGATGACCGTCAGGCGCGAAGTGCCGCGGCGGCGGCCCAGGGCGGTGGCGCGGTCCACACCGGCGCGGCGTAGGAACAAGTCGAAGAAACGCATAACGACCTCCATTGCAAGAATGGGGAGCGTGATCGCGAATACGCGCGCACTCGCGCAGCGCTCGGCGGACTGGCACGGGCAAACGTGCACGAACGCTGACGCTGCGGATGGCGGCGGTTCTGGCGGTTTACGTTGGGGAGGTTCCCGGCAAGCCGCTGGCTTGCGCGATTGCCCGGGCTTGCGCCTGGAGCTTGGGATACAACCGCAACCTGTTCAACAGGCTGCGGCAGACGGAGTTCTGCGTGGACCTGTTAAACAGCGACGTCGATGCAAGATCGACTACTTTCGCCGGAATCGGTATTCACGAAGACTGCTCCTGGGATGGATAACAGGCAGGATTTTACGCGGGTTTCCACTTATGGACAAGGTTTTTGCCGCTAAATCGGACTTGAATGCCGCAAAAACCGGCGCGGGGCCGCAGCCCCGCGCGCAAACCACTGTCAGACGTAGAAATGCCAGCCCAGATAGGCGGCGAACACCGCATACAACCCGCCCACCGCCGACAAAGCCGGCACGCTCATGGCTGAACGGCGGAAACGCAACCACAGGAGACCGATAGACAACATCGTGAACAGACCAGCCGCCAGCAAGGGCGCGTCCAGCAGCCACGGCGTCATGAAAATCCCCAGCGCGCTGGGTATGGTCGCCTGGATCATCATGGCGCCCGAGATGTTGGCCAACGCCAGCCGCTCCTTGCCCTGGCGCACCCAGATCAGCGCGTTCATGATTTCCGGCAACTCGGTCGCCACCGGCGCCAGCAACAGGGCGGCAACGTGCGGCGACGCGCCCATGGCTACGCCCAACAACTCGATCTGATTCACGAACACATGCGATGCGCCGGCGATGACCACCAAGGCCAGCAGCGTCTGCGCAACTGCCCAGAACATGGCCGGGTCTTCATCGCGGGGGCGCAGCTTCAGCGGTTCCAGTTCCTCCGCATCCAGGCTGGCCTCGTCGCGGCTGAGTTCGCGCTTGACGTAGAGGCCGTAGGTGGCCAGGAACAGGATGCCCAGCCAGGGCTTCCAGGCAAAGGCCAGCAGACCCAGGCCCACCTTGAAGATGAAGATGCCCATGAACCAGGCCTGGTCGCGGGCCAGCCGGCGCTGGTCCGCGTTGATACAGTCCGCCTGCGTGGCCTGCCCGCGCCGAGCGCGCCACAGGGCCAGGCCGACCACCGCGTACGCCAGTGTCGCCAGCACCAGCGGGCCGCCCATGGCCGCGCCGACGCCTATGTCTTTTTGCTCAGGGGTTTCGCCGAACACAACGGCCATGAAGGTCACCGCGCTTTCCGGCAAGGCGGTGCCGAACGCGGCAAGCACGGTGCCGGTGGCGGTGGCGCCGAGCTGAAAGCGATGGCCGACCCATTCAACGCCATTTACGAAATATTCGCAGGCGAAGTAGATCACTGCCGCTGACAGGAAAAACAGGAACAGGGTGAGAAACATATAGGCGAGCCGGACGAGCAGAAACCAATTGGCGCGACGTCGCGGCTCGCCCGGCTGGGGTGAACGCAACGCGGCCAAAGGTCTCGCCTGGCTGGTCCATGCGGCGGGCTTGCCGACATGCATGGAACCGCTACTAGCGCCATGGAGTTCTAGCGGCTGCTGCGCAGCGCTGAACCACCAAGTCTGTTGACGCTAGCTCCTTTGAGGGGACAAAGGATGGCTACTCCCCAATGACAGAGCGGCGATTGTAGCAGCTTGCCCATCGGTATCCAGTGAATTCCGCGCAGGCCGCGTGGGCTGTTGCATCCGGGGGATGGCGGGTAAAGTAAACGGCATCCTCACCCTGCCGGGGTTCGCGCCCCAGTCCGCCATGAGCCTGCCTCCCGACGACATTGCCCCCTACGCCGCACGGCGCCAACGCCTGATGGAGCAGATGCGCGCCGATGGCGGCGGCATCGCCATACTGGCGACCGCCCCAGAGGCCACGCGCAACCGCGACGCGGAGTATCCGTACCGGCACGACAGCGATTTTTTCTACCTGACCGGGTTCACCGAACCCGGTGCCTGGCTGGTGCTGAGCGCGGGTGCGACCGACCGCGCCATACTGTTCTGCCGCCCGCGTCACATCGAACATGAAATCTGGGAAGGCAAGCGTTTCGGCCCCGAAGCGGCGGCAGCGCATTTCGGCTTTGACGACGCGCATCCGCTCGATGCGCTGGACGAGCTGATGCCCGCGCTGCTGCAGGACCACGCCACCCTGTACGCGCCCTTGGCGGGCGACAAGCGCAGCGACGGCCGCCTGCACCGCTGGCTGGCCGCGGCGCGCGAAGCCAGCCGCGGCGGCCATGCGCCGCCCTCCCGCCAGCAGGACGTCCGCGCCCTGCTGGCCGAAATGCGGCTGATCAAGGACGCCACCGAAATCGCGGCGATGCGGCGCGCGGCCAAGATCTCCGCCGGCGCGCATGTGCGCGCGATGCGCGTCGCCCGTGCCGGCATGCGGGAGTACGAGATCGAAGCCGAACTGCTGTACGAGTTCCGCCGCCACGGCGCGCAATCGGTCGCCTACAACAGCATCGTGGCCGCGGGCGCCAACGCCTGCGTGCTGCATTACCCGGCTGGCGAGGCGACGCTGCGCGACGGCGATCTGGTGCTGATCGACGCGGGCTGCGAGGTCGACAGCTATGCCAGCGACATCACCCGGACCTTTCCCGTGAACGGCCGCTACAGCGGTCCGCAACGCGCCCTGTACGATCTGACGGTGGCCGCGCAGGATGCCGCCGCCCAAGCCACGGCGCCGGGCCGCAGCTTCAACGACGGCCACCAGGCCGCCCTGCGGGTGCTGGCGCAAGGCATGCTGGACCTGAAGCTCTTGAAGGGTTCCCTGGACGGCGTGCTGGAATCCGGCGACTACAGCCGCTTCTACATGCACCGCACCGGCCACTGGCTGGGCCTGGACGTGCACGACGTGGGCGACTACCGCCAGCCCGGCCCGGCCCATGGCGCCGAACGGCCCTGGCGCAAGCTGGAAGCGGGCATGATGCTGACGATCGAGCCCGGCATCTACGTGCGGCCCGCCGACGACGTTCCCGAGGCGTACTGGAACATCGGTATCCGTACCGAGGACGATGCGCTGGTCACCGACGAAGGCTGTGAACTCATCACCCGCGGCGTGCCGGTGCAGGCCGGGGAAATCGAAGCGCTGATGCGCGAATAGGCAGGCAACGCGCCTGGCCCGCGCTAGAAGACGTAGCCGTCCAGCCAGCCCATGGCGATCCAGGTATAGACCACCACCATGGCGATGGCGAACATCGAGACGATGGCGCCGACCAGGCAGGCCAGGATGGCGACCAGCACCGGCCCCCAGCCGGTCCGGGTCGGCCTGCCCAGGCCGTCGTTATAGAGACGGTCGAATTTCTCGTCCGGCATCAGCGAGAACACCGCGCTCTCGATGAAGCCGTCGACCATGGGAATGAACACCAGGAAGAAAGCGGGGTTGTCGTACCAGACGGGATAGAAACTGAACGCGCAGAACAGGCTGACCAAGGTGTACGCGGTCACCAGCCAGGCGTGGCGCCGGCCCAGATACCACCAATGCGCCCCCACCGCCCCGAACAGGCAGGCCAGCAGCCCTACCGCGACTTTGCCGCGCGGGCGGCGGGCGGTAACGGCGGACAGCGGAGAGGAAGCCTGGAGCTGCGTCATGTCGATCGACCGGAAAGGGAACCACGGCGCCAAGACGCGCCGGCTGCTGCGGATTGTAGTGGACGGTTAAAATCCGGGCATGACTTCATCCGCCTTCGACATAGCGATACTCGGCGCGGGCCCGGTGGGCCGAGTGCTGGCCCTGATGCTGGCCCGCATGGCGCCGGACCCGGCGCGCATCGCGCTGCTTGCAAGCAGCGCGCCCG